>JAADFW010000225.1 GCA_013152655.1 Chlorobiota bacterium | reverse complement strand
GTTGAAGTACCACCAACCGTAATTGTTCCTTTATCTACCAATGAACCTGTACCGGTTGCATCAGAATTAATGGTAAGATTTCCTGTAATATCGGTTGTTCCTTCGTTGGTAAACTCTGAGCCTGAACCTAATATAAGATCTCCTCCAATACTTAATGTTGTTTTTCCGGCAGGAACAGTAATGCTGCCACCCGCTTCAATAGTAAGGTTTGCGCATGCTGTTGCACCATCTACAATTACACTGCTTCCGCTTGGAATGGTGATATTTGAACTGGCAATAGCTCCTGATAATACTGAAGACCAGTTTCCTGAACCAGATGCTGTCATATCATCAATTATATCAAGATCAGGAGTTTGCTCTGAAGCAAAAGCACTACCTGTAGCCTTGTATCTTACAACTAAAGTATTTGGCCCGTATAAATCAAATCTCTCATCTCCTGTTACAGAAATAAAACCAGACGAATTATAATTATATTCCATGTTTGTATTTGCTCCTATTAAACTGGCATATGCGCTATTAGCATCACTAACCTCAACCGAAGGCCTTGATTTACGAGATGGGACAATTAGTTTTTCAATTGTAGAATTTACAGTTGTAGCTGTTGCTTTTGTGCGAAAGTACAGAGTTGTTCCGGGTGTGAGAGAAATTGGCACACCTGTACCTGAACTTGATCCGCTCATGTTAGATGAGGTTGAATACTCATCTGTTGAAGGAACAGTTTGCATTGTTGTTTCAGCCGAATAATTTATTGTATAAACAGGGCCACTTGCCCGAGTTGCTACCGTACCCAAATTACTGTTGTTTGATGGAATTGCAATTTCACGAACCCAAACATCGAATCCCCCGTAAGCATAATTAACTCCTGTGGTGGTAGTTGCCATACAGCTTGTCCATGTTCCGTCAGAACCATTTGTAGAATTCAAACTATATTCCATTTCTGTAGTTGTGCCGGTAATTTGCCCGTTTGCCACATGATAGCCAACACCTGACAAATCTATTGAGGGAATAGAATATTGCGCCATAAATGCATCTTTACTGCCTGCACTGGTTAATGTAGTAGTACCAACAGGGTCAAAATCTATACTGCTTCCATTAAAATACCCGGCAACCACCATTTTACCGTTGTTAATAGCAATAGCGTTGGCTGCACAATAACCAGATGCAACACCGGCAATTCTTTCAGCAACAACATAATTACCTGAATTATCATAATGAGCTAAGAAAGCATCTCCAAAACCTATAGCAGTCAGATTTGCAGTTGAGCCTGAAGGGTCAAAATCAGTAGTACTGCCAAACATTCCTGTTATATAAATATTACTGCCGTCAACATCAATTGAATTTCCTGTTTCATCCCAAATGGATCCAAAACTATTAGCCCACTGGTAAATGCCCGATGAATTGTATTTTGCAAGGTAACAATCCCAGCCACCGACAGATGTCAGATTTGCAGTACCTGCCCCGGGATCAAAATCGGCTGTTACACTATTGCCTATATAGCCGGTTATAAAAATATTATCAGCGTTGTCAATATCCATATCTAAATTATAAACTTCGCCTGTACTACTTATTTGATAAGCTCCTTGATAAACTATTGAAGAAGAATAAATAGCTATAAACGAATTAAACAAAGTAGTAGGTGCTGTTAAATTTGCAGTACCGGCACCGGGGTCAAAATCAATTGTACTTTTAAAATTCCCGGAAACAACAAATTCTCCCGCTGAATTTATTTTAATACTTCTACCTTGAGCACCTCCCCCTGTCATAGTCCAGTGTGCAACATAATCACCGTTTGACAAATTTCGTTTTTGAATATAAAAACCATCTCCTCCGGCATATTGAAAATCGGCTATTGCACCCATTCCGGGATCAAAGTAAGCATTAGAAAAACCTCCGGTAATATATAAATATGTACCATCGGCAACCATATTGTATGCACTTACATCATTAACCGATTGCAATGAATGCTCAACCCAATTGAATGCTCCTGTACTTGCTACAAATCGTGCTAAAATCACATCTGTTCCTCCGCCGGAAGTGGTTGTATTTCCCCAAACACTTGTTGTATTTGTGAAATGAGCCATAATATATATATAACCTGCATTGTATAAAATAGACGTTACGGTTTCATTGCCTGTTCCTCCCATTTGTTGAGCCCATTGGCATTCGCCGGCAGAATTCAGTTTAATATAAAAGATATCAGATCCTCCAATTGCAGTTATTGATTTTACTGTTGAAGGGTCAGGATTAATATCAACCGTACCGGTGAAGGTACCTGCAATATAAATATCATTTGTTGCAGGATCAGTTGTAATAACATAGCCATTATCGCTTGTTGAGCCACCAATCCGGCTTAACCAGTCAAGATTAACAGTTTGAGAAAAGCATTTCTCAATTCCAATTGAAAAAATCAGAAAAAATGTGGCCAATTTTAAAAAAAATGAAATTTTCATGTCAGTTTATTTATAGATTAACTAAAAGTTACAAAACACAGCTTCGTATAAGCTATTGAAAAACACATGTTTTGGGTTTAACTGTTGATAAAAATTAAAACAATTAAAATTAGATATACTGTTGGGTTAAGTCAATCGGTAATAATCCTGATATTTTTTGGGAAAAACCCTGATAAATTTTCAATAAAACAAACAATAGAATTATATCTGTCTTATAATATATGATTTACAAAATAAAATGGCTTTAGTTTAAAGACTGTTTTGGCAAGGCTATATTTCAATAATATGATTTTTGATAGCGTATTTTATTATATCTGCATTATTTTTAAGCCCCGTTTTTATGAAAATGTTGTTTCGGTGGGTTTCAATAGTTTTTTTTGAAATATTAAGTTTCTGACTTATTTGGTTATAGGATAAACCGTTTGCAAATGCCCTGACAATCTCTATTTCTCTTTCAGACAACCTGTTATTCTTATTCATATTCAACTGATTAATATACCGGCTGAAAACTTCTTGTGAAATATTCTCTGCTATATAATACTTGTTATTGTTTACTGTTTCTATTGCTTTTACTAATTCACCTTTTGAGCAATCTTTGGTTAAAAAACCTTTGCCACCGGCCATTAAACAATGTTCAACAGTAATGTTATTTGGATTTGCCGTTAAAAAAACGACTTTTATTTTTGTGTATTCCGAAATTATTTTCCTGGTTAGTTCAATTCCTGACATTTGAGGAAGCCCAATATCCATTAAAATAATATCAGGAATATCAGTTACTAATAATTCAAACAGTTCTTTTGGGCTGGCAGCTTCTCCAATTAAATCTATTCCATCTTGTGCACTCAAAATTAAAGACAATCCATCTCTTACAATCTCCTGGTCTTCAACAATAATTACTTTAATTTTTCCCATGTTTTAGTTTATGCTGCTATTTCTTTTTTTAAATTAGCTTTCGGCATTGTAAAATAAAACTTGCTCCCCTTACCGAGATTACTCATTGCCCAAATCTTTCCATTATTTTTTTCCAACAATTCTTTTGTAAGAATTAATCCTAAACCGGTTCCTTTTTCAGGCGAATTTCCAATGGCTTTTGTATCATACGAAATATCAAACAACTTATTAATATCTTCCTGCGAAATTCCAATTCCTGTATCTTCAACACTAATAACTACCTCATTTTTATCCTCTTCGGCTTTAATATAAATTACACCATTTTTATTTGAAAATTTAATAGCATTTGAAACCAAATTTCTGATTACGGTTGATAGTATAATTGAGTCGCTATTTACATAAATAGTACTTTTTATATTTTGCTGAACCGTAATTTCTTTTGATTCAAGATTTAAACTAAAAATTGAAACCGCTTTTTCAATTGCATTTTTTAATTGAATAGGTTCTGATTCGAATTTTATGCCTTCCATTTGGTTTAACGACCAGTGAAGCAAGTTGTTTAACATTTCGCCAACATTACCGGAAGATATGTATAATTTTTCCAAATATTTTTTTATGGTTTTTTCATCATAACTATCATAGCTTTCAAGTAAAACTCCCGTTACATTTTGGAAAGCAGATAATGGATTTTTCAGGTCGTGTGCTATAATGCTGAAAAATTTATTCTTATAATTATTCAGTTTGGTTAAATCATCATTTTTTTGTTTTAAAATTTCATTACTTTTCTTTCTTAAGCTATACAAATACCAAATAATAATAATTACAAGAATAACTAAAATCAAAATAAGTGATAAAAATATTTTTTGGTTTTTACTTTTTAATATTTTTATTGTTGCTAAATCATTTTCTTTTTGCAGAAGTATAATTGCCTCTTCTTTTTTTTCTGTTTCATATTGAATTTGAAGCTCATTGAATTGTTTGGCTTTTAGAGCATTATACCGATTAGTTTGAAGACGGTGAAATTCTTTGAAATTATTAAAAGCCGCAAGATAATCGCCCGTTGCAGAATCTATATCAGCTAAAAGTGTATAAACCTCCCAGTTTATCCTTGAATCCGGCTGTATTTTTAAACACTTTTTTAAATAGTATTTTGCCAAATCATACTTTTTCAAATCAATATAGATAGTTCCAAGGTTAAAGTAGGACCTGAATATACCATTTTTATCTCCTAATTTTTCTTTAATAGCTAAAGCTTCTTTTATATAATCAGTACCTTTAATCGCCTTTTTCTGATAGACATAAGTAAGGCCTATGTTATTAAGTGCATTTGCCATTCTTTTCAAGTCATTCTTTTTTTTTGCCACTTCAAGGGCTTCATGATAAAAAAACCTTGAACTATCAAACTTTTCCATCCTCCGGTATAAAATTCCAAAATTAGTCAGCGTATTTGATAAACCTGCTTTATCATTTCCAAGTTTTTCAAGTCTTAATGCTTTGGCATAATACTTTGCAGCAATCTCAAACTGATTCAGGTACATATTATTTAAACCAATAATATTGAATGACTTAGCCTGCATTGTATCATTTAAGTCTTCCTGAAGCTTAAGAGCCTTTAAAAGTCTTTTTGTAGATTTTTCGTATTCTTGCAGAAAAAAATAAGACCTGCCAATTTGGTAGAGTATTGATGCATGATATGCCGAATCGTTTTTAAATACCAAAGCTTCGGTAAATATTTTTATTGCCTCTTCATATTCTCCCTTTAATGTTAAAGCTTTGCCATAAATAAACAGCGATTGTTTTAAACCATTTCTATACTTTATTTCTTGTGAAATTTCCAAAGCTTCTTTACCATATTTTACAGCTTCGTCATAATCGGTTTTTAAATATTCAGAACACAATTCAATTAAAATATTAACCTTTTCAGATTGTGTTGATACAATACTTATTTCATTTATTAAACTATCGGTTTTATACTGAGAATAAAGGTTTAGAGAAAATAATACAATAATAAAAATTGCGCTTGCCAATTTTTTTTTCATTTTCAATTAAAACTTTAACATTCAAATATTTGATGGAATATACAAATTTTTAAAAATACCTTATAGCATATTGAAAAAAAACCATGTTAATAATTTAGAAATATCAAAGAATATAAATGAGTGTTTATACAAAATATTCTTTTGTCAAAACCGGAATTTACTAATTTATAAACTGTTGTGCTTATTTAAAGAAAACAATTGCAGTAATTAGTTATTTATAACAGACTAATAATCTGTTGTTACTAATTTGATTGTATATATAGCAATTCATAGTATGAATTTCGACAAAACTAATACTATGTTTTAAATACTGACACATCCGATAATTCGTTCATTTTCTTTAATCCTGAACGCCATAAATAATAAATAAATGGCAAGAAAATTAATAATGTATAAGAGAATTGAGCCATTAGTATAAAATCGTAAATACCATGTAAAACTATTGGAATTAATAACGACAAAAACAAGTATTTTGAACGGAATTGAGGATAAAACTTAGCCATTCCAAAATAAAACCCCATAGTAACACCAAATAAAGCATGTGCCGGCACAGCAGTAAAAGCCCTTGTATAACCAACCTCCACACCAAAATTTATTATATATTTCAAATTTTCAACAGCTGCAAAACCAAGCGAAATAAATACAGCGTAAACAATTCCATCAAATTTTTCATTAAAATTTTTGTTTCGCCATATCAGGTAATACAGTGCCATGTACTTAAAAAGTTCTTCGCTAAAAGCAGCAACAATAAAAGCATTGTAAGCTGCTTTTTTATAAAAATCAAAATTTACAGAAAAAGAACCTGTAAATTTTTCAAGATAAATTACCGGAATTACAATTACTGCTCCTGAAATAAGTGATTTTATTAATAACTGAACCGGCTCCTTTTCATATTTATCTCTGAAATAAACATAAAATGCAATAATAAAAACCGGTGCAAAAGCAACTATTACAATATGCATAAATTAAATTTGAAATATTTTAACTCATTATTTACCAAATAACCTTTTAAAAAACGATTTTTTAGTTTTTTTAAGCTGTTTTTTTTCTATTATGCCTGAATCTAATTCAGGATTTATCATCTGCCAAATTTTTGTCCAACCCGGAAATCCACCTACGTTTTTATCGTCAATATAAATATCTGCATTTATTTTCCGGCTTATACTATTATCAAATTTTTCTTCAGGGTAATTTTTATTTACTGCATAAAACTCAATGCCGTTTTCTTTACAAAAAGCCACTGCGTCGTTTAATTCTTTACCCGAGCGGAATGTCCACAAAATGAGCAAATGCCCCTTTTTCTGCAAAAGTTTAAGAGTTTCAAATGCAAATAATTTTTCTTTACCTATTGCCGGGTATTCATGGTCAACAATTGTCCCGTCAAAATCAACTGCAATTTTCATGTTTATTAAATAATTTGAAATCGGTTTCTCTATTTTTCCCTAAAGTAACGAATTATTGACTAAACACAAATAAGTTAAAGAGCTAAAGGATACTATCTTTTTGAAAGATAGTATCCTTACTCTTTAGAAATCTATTTACATTGTTATAAATATCCCAATTCTGTTAAAACATTTTTTATTTTTTCGAAAGTGTATTCTATGTTATTGTCTAACCCCACAGAAAATCTAACCAAGCCCGGTGATAAGCCCATTTGTTTTTGAACGTCTTCAGGTATTTCAGAGGAAGTACTTTTACCGGAATTACTAAATAACGTCTTAAAATAACCCAAACTTACTGCAAGATATCCAATTCCTTTTTCCTGCATTTTTTCCATTATTTTCGAAGCTTTTTCCGATGTTTCTAAATCTATTGCCAAAATTCCTCCAAAGCCAAATTCTTCGTTCATGAAAGACTTTAATACTTGATGCCCCGGATGTTTTGATAAGCCGGGATAAATAATTTTAATTCCAATTTCTTCAAATTTATGGGCTAAATAGATTGCGTTTTTGCTATGTTGCTTCATTCGTATATGTAGCGTATTTAAGTTCTTTAATATACTTGACGAGCGCATTGGGTCGAGAACCGGGCCTAAAAGCATAGCCGTACCATCGTTTACACTCGACAATGAATTGATAAATTCATTAGTTCCGCATATAGCGCCTGCTACACAATCGTTTTTCCCGTTTATAAATTTGGTCATACTATAAACCACTATATCAGCACCTAATTCTTTCGGGCTTACAATAAGCGGGCTAAAAGTATTGTCAACAACTAAAGCAATATTATTTTCCTTTGAAATTTTTGAAAGTTCCGGAATATCAGATACTTGAAGTAAAGGATTAGTAATTGACTCAGTATAAATAACTTTTGTATTAGGTCTAATAGCTGCTTTAACCTCTTCTAAGTTGGTTATATCAACAAATGAAACTTCTATATTAAATTTTGGAAGGTAGTTTTTTAGAAATGCATACGTTCCGCCGTAAGTAGTTACACTGGTAATAATATGGTCGCCGGAATTACACAATTGCAACAAGGCACATGTTATAGCTGCCATACCTGATGCCGTAACCCATGCCGATTCAGTCTCTTCCATAGCTGCCAAAGCATCAGCAAGGTATTTATTACTGGGGTTCCAATGCCTGGAATATAAAAAACAACCTTCTGCTTCTCCTTCAAAAGTTTTTATCATTTCTTCGTTTCCTAAAAATGTGTAAGTTGATGAATCGGTTATGGAAGGATTTACACCGCCAAATTCGCCAAATTGTTCCAATTCCTGAATTCTTGTAGCCGGATCTTTTTTCATAGCTATATATATTTAATGTTAATAATTATTATTTATATGAGTACAAAATTATTGAATTATAAGATTAAAATCCACATATTTAATAATTTAATAGTTATTTTTACATTTTTAAGAAATTCTGTAAGTTAATATTGATAAATTTTAAAATTATGTAATTTAAAATCTTAAAAAAATGAATACTAAATTACAAATTGACAGTCTCGACAAAAGAATCTTAAAGATGCTTGTAAAAGATGCACGTACACCATTTTTAAAAATAGCAAGAGCTTGTAAAGTTTCAGGAGCCGCAATACACCAAAGAATTCAAAAACTTAAAGAAGAAAAAGTAATTAGCGGTTCACAGGTTATTATAAATCCTAAAGGCATAGGATATAATACTTGTGCATTTATCGGGCTGCAGGTAAATTTAACCAGTACTAAAACACATATTGATGTATTTAATAAGATTAATGAAATACCCGAAATTGTTGAGTGTCATCATATAACCGGCAAGTTTTCTCTTTTTCTAAAAATATTTGCACATAATAATGAGCACCTGAAGAAAATAATTGTTGAAAAAATACAGTCAATTATGGAAGTAACCAGTACCGAAACCTTTATTTCATTAGAAGAAGGTTTTTTAAGACAACTGCCGGTTGATTTATAGAGTGAATATCACAATTGGAAAAACTATTTAAATCGAAGTGTTTTAAGTATTTTTGTAAGCAAATTATCGGCTTCTAAATCTTCATAATAATCTGACCCGTAACCATACTTATACCCGTAGCCATAATTATAATAGTAGCTGTAACCATATCCATAACCGTATTTTCCACCATAATAACTTGAAATTTTCACATCGTTTACTAAAATGTTCATGTTTGTCATCTTTTTATTTTCTGCTAACTCGTTCATAAAGCCTAAAACACTTTTATTTGAAAAGTTCTGGCGTACAACAAATAAATTAGTATCTGAAAACTGGTTTAAATATAATGCATCGGAAACTAATGCTACAGGAGGAGTATCTATAATAATATAATCAAAATCTTTTCTTACCTGATTAAAAAAAACATCCAATTTTTCATTTTCAATAAGTTCAGCCGGATTCGGAGGAGCAGGCCCTGAAGTAGTAATAAATAAATTTTCATTTTCAGTTGGTTGAAAAAGATTTTCAAAAGGTGTTTTGCCTATCAGATAAGTACTTAAACCCTCTTTATTTCCAACATTAAATTGTTTATGAATTCTTGGTTTTCTTAAGTCTAAGCCTACCAGCAATGTTTTTTTCCCTGACAAAGCTATTACCGAAGCCAGATTTGATGCACAAAATGTCTTTCCTTCACCACTTATTGTAGAAGTTATGGTAATAACTTTTGAGCCTTTATCAACTAATAAATATTTAAGGTTAGTACGTACAGTTCTAAACGATTCGGTAATCGACGATTTAGGGCTTTCAAGAACCACATGTTCTGTTTGTTTTGTATTATGCCCGACAGCACCAATAATAGGAAGTTTTGTATTTCTTTCAATATCTTTTTTTTCTAAAATCCTATCGTTAAAAAAATCAATTATTAATATCAACAGCAGGGGAGCAATTAAGCCTATTAGTAAAGCAACTGTTTTGTTTTTTGAACGGTTTGGTGAAATCATGCCTACATTTTCCAACCTTGCTTTATCTAAAACCCTGACACTAGGAATATTAGATGCTTTAGCTATTCCGGCCTCTGCCCTTTTTTCTAACAAATAAGTATAAATATTATCGTTTAAATTAAACTTTCGCTGAATATTAAGCAGTTTTTGTTTAATAGCAGGCAAATCTTTTAATTCCCTGTTTAAAGTATCAATCTGCCTGATAACATCTACTGATGAAATTTGATTTGCTGCAATTAAGCTTTTTATATTTTCTTTTAACTCATTTTTTGCATCTTCTATTTCAAGGTTTATTAAGGTTAATTGTGGATTGTTTTCAGAACTTGCATGAATTATCTGGTTTTTTTTATTGATTAATTCATTCAACTTAACAATTAGGTTACGAAGCATTACGTCGTCTATTCCCATAACAGAAGGAGCAATAATATCTTCTTCTGCATTTTTTGAATTTATATAGTTTTCTAAATAATTATAGTACTTAAGTTTTAAATTTAAAAGTGTTTGATTAGCTTCCAGTTTCTCTAATTTAGTAAAATTAGCCTCACTTTCTTTATTAATATCAATAAAATTATGAGTGTTTTTAAACTTTGAAAGCACATTTTCAGTCCTTTGTAAACTGTCAATAATTTGTGCTATCTGATTATCAATAAACTTAACTGTATTGTCTGCTATCTTATTTTTTTCTTCTAACCCCGAGCGGATATAAACTTCAGTCAGCTTATTTAGGTATGCAACCTCTTTTTTTGGCACATACCCTTTTATCGAAAGATTTAAGATAGTTCCCTCTTCGCTACTTAAAACTGTTGAAAGCTTATACCTATACTGATTTGTAAGTGATGTAATATTGTTTATTCTAAAAAAATACTTTTTTGAGGCAAAATTTTCCTGAAACTTGCCCGGTTCTTTTAGATAGATAGAAAAATTGAAATTATCATTGCTAAATTCTTCTCCATATTTCATTATTTCAGAGATTGAAAACCTATCATTAATCTCCAATTTATAAGTTTTATTATCAATAAGAGTAATATTAATCGGGTAGTTTTCCATATTAGCCTTTGTAGTATCTAAAACAACATAAAACGGACAATTCCCATATTGTTCAGGTGTACGAATTCTGCCAATAATAAAATATGATATTCTAAAATCTAACTCTTGAATAACAGTCCTGTTCAAATCAAAAGAATGTAAAATAGCAATTTCATTCTGAATATTTTTTCCTTTTTGAATGACACTCAATCCTTTAATTAAATCATCACCTCTGCTGGAAGTATTATCTGCATCACTTACAATTATTGAAGAACTTACCCTGTAAATTGGTTCAGTATATCTGTTTATAAAATAAACTACTGAAAATGCTATAAATAAAGATATTACAATAAGATACCACTTAGATAAGATTAGGAAAATATACTTTTTTATATCAATTCTATCCGAATCAAGAATTAAATTTTGATATTGTTCTTCTATATCCATTTTTACTTTGGAGTCAAATTAATAATTAAAAGTATTAATGTTAAAGTAGAGGTTAATGTTGTCAATACTACAGAATAATCTGAGGCTAAAATTCTAAACCCTTTCGATTTTACCGGTTCCACATAAATAACATCATTTGGCCTTAAAAAATAATTTTTTGAACCTATAAAATCTTTTGACGTTAAATCAATCCTGTAATTCTTTAATGTATCACTCTCTTGTCGTAATAATAGTAGATTCTTGCGGTTAGCATAATCAGTTAAGTCACCTGCTAACGACAATACCCTCAATATTCCGTTTTCACCAACATTAACATGATACGAACCGGGATTTTTAACTTCTCCTAAAATAGAAATAGTAAAATTAATAAGCTTTACGTTTACAATAGCATCTTTAATAATTGTATTTGCTTTTACTTCAATTTCTGATTGCACAGCCTCTAATGTTTTTCCCACAACATATAATTTTCCGATTACCGGAATCGAAATATAACCTTCTTCATCAACAGAATAACCGTTGTAATACAAACTTGCAGTATTTATCTGGTTAGCAGAATTACTCCCGTTTAAATTTAAAATGCTGGTTTCAAAATCATAACCGCTTTTTATATTTACATAAAGAATATCCTTTTTCTGAAACTGATACTCTTCATGCAGAAGCTTCATATTTAAACTATTATCAACATTATCCACATCTTGTAAGTACAAAATATTTTTTTGTGTATAACAAGATGTCAACAAAACAGAAAAAAGAAAAGCAATTAGATATATTCTGGCCATTATTTTTCATTTTTTGACAAATACAAAAATAGAAAGTTTTTCATGGGATACAAGTAAATTTGACGAAGCTATTGTTCTTTGATGACAAAGGAGTATTATTTCTTATTTAAACTTTTTAAAACAGCTGTTTATAGTTAATTTAGAAGCTTTAATCAAATAAGAATTTATATCTTTGATTATAAGCATCTGATTTGTTATTTTTATAAATTAGGTAAAATGTATGGTTATCGCTTAATATTTAGCGGTAAAATTTACTTAAAATACTAATAATAAATATATTATGAAAATATTTTATTCAATAAAAATTATTAGTTTATTGATTATTTATACAGTTTTTGCACCCGAATTACTGTTTGCTGTTGAACCAACAACACAAGCATCAAATATGGCAGCCACAGCTGCAACAGGCACTTCAATATCTTTATCATGGACACGGGGAAATGGAGCAAGTGTGTTAGTTTTAGGCCGGGTTACTTCTGTAAATGCCGGTCCTGCAGATCTTAATACCTATTCAGCTAGCACAACCTTTGGAAGCGGCTCAGCTATTGTAGGCTTTCCCTCTGATCCTGCAAATTATGTAGTTTATATTGGAACAGGCACAACGGTTACTGTTTCCGGATTATCAGCAGGTACTACTTATGAATTTTATGCTTTTGAATTCAATGGTTCAGGAGGTACTGAAGATTATTTAACCTCGGGCAGTACTAATAATATTTCACAAATAACAGGCCCGTCTTCTCAGGCTAATTCTATTACCTTTTCTTCTGTAACAACTACATCAATGACTGTAAACTGGACAAGTGGTGACGGGAGCAATAGAATAGTTGCCGTAAAAGAGGGAACACAAGGAACAATTACGAACCCTTCTTTTGGAACTAAATATGCAACAAGTTCAGATTGGTCGGTAAAAGGTGATCAGTTAGGCACATCAGGCTATTATATTGTTTATGATGGAAATGGAACAACAGTTTCTCTTACAAACTTGTCTGTTAGTACTACTTATTGGGTTCAAATTTTTGATTATAACGAACCGGATACTGCATATATAACCAGTACTGCTACGAATAATCCTTTAAGTCAAACTACCTTAAAAAATGCACCGACAAGTCAAGCAACAAATGTTACTTTTTCAAGTGTTGCTACCACTTCAATGACTGTTTCGTGGACACGCGGAGATGGTGATTATTGCCTTGTAATAGCTGAAGCAAGTGGAGATGCGAATGCCCCTTCTGATGGAACTGATTATACTGCAAATGCAGCTTTCGGTTCAGGTGATGCCATTGCTGCAACCGGAACTAGTTATGTTGTTTATGAAGGTACCGGAACTACTGTAGATATAACTAGTTTAACAGCCGGCACTACCTATTATTATAAAGTTTATGAATTTAATAATACAGGAACAAATACTAAATATTTGGTTACCGACGGGACTAATAATCCTAACTCTCAGGCAACAGTAAGTGCAGCACCAACTACCCAATCCAGTTCAATAACATTTTCATCGGTTTCAACAACCTCAATGACAATAAACTGGACAAGTGGGGATGGCACTTCCAGAATTGTAGCAGTACGCGAAACCGACCAGGGTACTATAACAAACCCTTCTGACAATACTACATATTCAGCCAGTTCAGATTGGTCAGTCAAAGGTGGTCAACTTGGCACTTCCGGATACTATATTGTTTATAACGGAAGTTCCAATACTGTTTCGCTAACTAATTTAGCAGCAAACACAACTTATTGGGTACAAATTTTTGATTATAATAACGGAGCCGGTTCCGAAACTTATTTAACCACAACGGCAACAGGTAATCCTAATAGTCAGTTAACTCTAAAAAATGCGCCAACAACTCAAGCATCACAAGTAACTTTTAGTACTATTCAAGCTACTACTATGACAACGGGATGGACAAGAGGAGATGGCGATAGTGTTTTAGTATTGGCAAAATCAGGCTCAACGGTTGATGCAAGTCCTTCTGACGGAACAACATATACTGCAAATGCAGCTTTTGGTTCCGGCGACCAAATTGGTACTGGAAATTATGTAATATATAATGGAAGTAGCACAAGTGTTGATATTACAGCCTTAACAGCAAGTACAACATATTATATTAAAGCTTTTGAATATAATAATACGGGAACTGATACCAAGTATATTATTACGGATGGCACAAATAATCCAAATTCACAAATAACTCTTGAAGCTGAGCCGACAACACAAGCAAGCAGTATTGTATTTTCAAGTGTTCAGGAAACCCAAATGACTTTAACCTGGACAAACGGAGATGGGAACAATAGAATAGTTCTTGCTCATTCAGGTAGTGCTGTAGATTCTGATCCTGTTGATGCAACCACCTATACAGCAAACAGTATTTTTAGTTCAGGTGATCAAATTGGTACAGGAAATTATGTAATTTATTCCGGTTCAAGCAATACAGTAACAGTAACCGGTTTAACCGGAGCTACAACTTATTATTTTAAAGTTTATGAATTTAATAGTGGCACGGGTGGAACAAATTATTACACAGCAGGTTTTGGAGGCACAAATCCAAATTCACAGTCAACCACAACTGCTGCTGCACCATCAACGCAAGCCAGTTCAATTAGTTTCACCTCTGTTACAACAACATCTTTAACAATTAACTGGACGAATGGAGATGGTACTTCCAGAATTGTAGCTGTGCGCGAAACTGATCAGGGAACAATCACAAATCCTTCTGATAATACAACATATGCAGCTAGTAGTGATTGGGCTTCTAAAGGTGACCAACTTGGGACATCAGGTTATTATATAGTCTATAATGGTTCCTCAAATAGTGTTGCACTCAGCAATCTGTCAGCTGATACTGATTATTGGGTTCAAATATTTGAATACAACAATGCTCCCGGTGCTGAAGCATATAATACTAGTACAGCAACCGGAAATCCTAATAATCAAATTACTCTTAAATTGGAACCAACCAATGAAGTTACAGGCTTTACTTCAGGTACAGTAACTAATAATAGTATGCAATTGAACTGGACAGATGCATCTGCCGGAGTTTTGCCTGATGGTTATTTAATAAAAGCAAGTACTACAAACCTGGGAGCTATTTCTGACCCGGTTGATGGAACAGCAGAAGCAGACGATACGGATTTATCTGATGGTTCCGGTGCCAAAAACGTTATTCAGGGAGATCAAACTTATACCTTCAGTAGTTTAAATTTTTCTACCGCTTACTATTTCAAAATTTATTCATATACAAATTCCGGAACAGATATAAATTATAAAAATACTACCACACAAACAGTGGCTGACTCTACCTTACCCGACGATCCCGGTTCATTTGCAGCCACGTCGGCAAGTAGCAGCCAAATAGACTTAACTTTCACAACTAATGGCAGCGACAATGTAATTATTGTTTGGGATGCTGATGGAACTTTTACGACTCCATCAGGAACCCCACCGGCTGTGGGTAATCCGTTTGCAGGAGGTACTGTTTTATATAATGGAACAACTTCTCCGGTAAACCATACTTCTTTAACAGCCAATACACAATATTTTTATAAGGCATGGTCGGTTAACAGTAACGACGAGTATTCAGCTAATGGCTTAACAGACAATGCAACCACTTTTAAATCAGAACCTTCAGAACATGTTACTAATTTTGATACGGTATCTGTTACCTATAATAGCATTGATTTAGATTGGACAGCCTCAGGTGGTTCTGTTTTACCTGACGGCTATTTAATTGTAGCTCAAACAGGAGCAGGTACTTACGCTACAGTAGCTGACGGCACACCGGTTTCTGACGATAGTGACTGGACTGATAATAATGCTGCTCAAAATATAACTTACGGAACAAATACGGTTACTTTTAGCGGATTAAGCATGGATGTTTCTTACGATTTTAAGATTTATCCTTACACTAATTCAGGAAGTGGTATTGATTTTAAAACATCTGTTACAGTTCCTGAGAAAACAGGTGTAATAACAAATCCGGGAGGTGCAATTTGGTCTGCACTTACTCCGGATGACCCGGCCGGAGTACATGAAGTTGATTTAGGATGGTCGCAAAACAGTAATTCTGATAGTGTGATTATTGCAAGAAATACATCTAATTCGTTTGCAGTACCTGTTAACGATACTAAATACACAGTTGGTGGTTCTATGGGAGGCACAGAAACTGTAGTTTATAAAGATAATGCTGCTACAACATATGCCGATAATGATGGAGGAACCGGATTAGCTGCCAGTCAAATATATTTCTATAGAATATGGTCATTAAATAATAACAAATACTCAACCGGATCTACATCAAATACTACAACATATAAAGATGCTCCTACAACACAAGCCAGTGAAATAGTTTTTAGCAATATCACTTCCACTTCACTTACCATTTCATGGACAAGCGGCAATGGCGATTCAAGTATAGTAGCTGTAAGAGAAACAGACCAGGGAACAATCACCAATCCTTCTGATAATACGGTTTATACAGCCAGTTCAGACTGGGCATCAAAAGGCAGTCAATTAGGAACTTCAGGATATTATATTGTTTACAATGGTGCCTCAAATAGTGTAACAATTACTAATTTAACAAGCAATACTGCTTATTGGGTTCAAATATTTGAATATAATAACTCAAGCACATATAGTTTATATTATACCGGAACAGGTACAAA
>JAADFW010000224.1 GCA_013152655.1 Chlorobiota bacterium | reverse complement strand
AAAATGCGTTCAATTTTGATTGATTTTTGGTTCATTTTATCAAGAAAAAGAACAGTAATGATTTTAATGTGTAGAATAAATATTGTTATAGTACCTCAAAATAATATTTAGCCCTAAAGGCGAATAACATGTTGCATAATAGGTTGTGT
Organism: Chlorobiota bacterium; assembly: GCA_013152655.1. Classification (GTDB taxonomy): domain Bacteria; phylum Bacteroidota; class Bacteroidia; order Bacteroidales; family B39-G9; genus JAADFW01. The sequence continues at coordinate 2,933 of JAADFW010000224.1, read as the reverse complement.
TTATTTGGCAGAAAATGGAATATTCTTATCTTTAAACAGAATTGCACGTGCATATTATTCAATAAAGACTTTTAATTAGAATATATCTGATTTTTTTTAAGAAATAATACCTTATTTACTGTACCATTAAACTTATATGAAATGAAAAAATTAATTATCTTCTTAGTCCCTCTGATTTTTACTTTATCTGCTAAATCTCAAATTCCGGAAGCGTTTAAATACCAGGCAATAGTGCGTAATTCTGAAGGTGCAATTATTGCCAATCAGGATATTAGCATTAAACTTAGTGTTTTGCAGGCTTCTGAAAATGGTGCGGTAGTTTATTCTGAAACACATCAAACAACAAGTAATAATTTTGGTTTGGTTAATCTTGAAATTGGAAAGGGAACTGTTGTTACAGGTAGTTTTTCTGATATTGATTGGGGAGCAGCCTCTTATTTCTTAAAAATAGAGATTGATGCAACGGGTGGAAATAATTACACAGTGATGGGCTCTACTGCTTTAGAGTCAGTACCGTATGCTTTATACGCTAAAAATGTACAAAATTCAGATGATGCCGATGCTGATCCTGAAAATGAATTTCAAACTATCGCTAAAACTGGCAATATTGTTACTTTATCTAACAATGGCGGTAATTTTACTGATGAGGTTGATGATGCTGATGCCGATCCAACAAATGAAATACAAAATCTATCTATTGTTGGCGATTCATTAAAAATTAGTAATGGTGAAGGCGTAAAGCTTTCAGTAGGAAGTTCTTTATGGACTTTAGACGGAAACGATATTTCTTATAATAAAGGAAATGTGGGTATTGGGTCAACCACTCCGGGCACGCCATTAGAAGTGCATGCTTCAAATACTAATCCTGATAGTGCTATTTTTAATGTTATAAATGCCAACGGTGATACTGTTTTTGCAGTATATGCCGGTGGTGTCAGAATTAATATCAATAATAGCTTAAAAGGTAACAAAGGCGGTTTTGCAATTGGCGGTTTAACTTCCGGTAAAAGTAATGTTGAGTTTATGAGGGTTACATCTGATAGTGTGCGTATATATGTTGATACAAATTCGGTAAAAGGAAATAAAGGCGGTTTTGCTATTGGTGGCTTAACCAGTGGAAAATCAATCGGACAGGAATTTTTAAGGGTTACTAAAGACAGTACAAGAATTTATGTAAATGAAAATCCTCAAAAAGGAGTCAGAGGCGGATTTGCAGTAGGTGGGTTATCGTCAACTGGCAAAACAGGTACAGCAAACTTTCTGGATTTAACGGTTGACAATTATTTTATCGGACATCAGGCAGGAGCAAACAATACTACCGGAGCTTATAATTCATTTTTTGGCTATAAGTCAGGATTTTCAAACTCAACCGGTAATTTGAATACATTTATGGGTTATTATTCCGGATATTCAAACAATAACGGTTATGTTAATATTTTTATCGGAGACTCCTCGGGTTATTCAAATATTGATGCAGGATACAATATTTTCATTGGAAACAGGTCAGGAAAATCAAATACTACCGGATATCAGAATGTGTTTTTAGGTGCTGAAAGTGGCTATAGTAATATTGATGCAAGATATAATGTGTTTGTAGGCCAAAAAACAGGGCGTATGAATACAACCGGTTCAAAAAATGTATTTATCGGCTCATCAACAGGATATTATAATACATCTGGCGAAAAAAACGTTTTTATGGGCAATTGGTGCGGATATAAAAATACAATAGGTTCTTCAAATGTGTTTCTCGGCAATCAATCGGGTTGGAACAATATTGACGGAAATACAAATATTTTTATTGGGTCATATAGCGGATATAATAACAAAACAGGTTATGACAATATCTTTTTTGGCGAGGCATCAGGCTTTCGTAGTGATACTTGTTCCTCAAATATTTTTATTGGAAACGAAACAGGTTATAATAATCAATATGGAAATAGAAATGTCTTCTTAGGATACAAAGCAGGTTATTCAAATTACGATGGTAATAATAATATTTTTATGGGTAATTATTCGGGGTATGAAAATGTTTCAGGATATGAAAATGTTTTTATAGGAGATTCAACCGGAGTACACAATAGTTCAGGGTACTGGAATGTATTTATTGGCGAAAAATCGGGTTTACAAAATTCCGAAGGAAAATTAAATGTATTTATTGGAAATGAAACCGGAAGTGCTAATACAACCGGATACAGAAATCTTTTTATAGGCCCGTTTGCAGGGTATTATAATACCGAAGGAAGGCTTAATGTTTGTATTGGTGCAGTTGCCGGTGCACATAATACAATAGGCGAACGCAATGTTTTTATCGGACAAGGAGCCGGATATAGCAATGATACATCCAGTTTTAATATTTTTATTGGCGATAATTGTGGTGCCATAAGCAAAAACGGGGGACAAAATGTTTTTCTTGGCTATAAGGCAGGGTATAATAATAATGCAAACAGAAATGTTTTTATTGGAACCAGTGTCGGTTTTAATAATATAGATGGAGAGAATAACGTATTTTTAGGGACATATTCGGGTTTTAACAATAATACAGGAAATAACAATGTATTTTTAGGAACTAATACAGGTAATAATAATATCTCGGGAGATGATAATGTATTTCTTGGCACAAATGCAGGACAGTATAATACTTTTTCAAGCAGAAATACTGTTTTGGGTGCTTTTGCAGCGGATAGCGATACTCTTGGAAATGAAAATGTAATTTTAGGATATCAGGCAGGTGCATCATCAAAAGGGGCATATAATATATTATTAGGTTCCAGAGCCGGCCAGGTTTTAGATGGTACTTTTAATATTATGATAGGGCAAAGTGCCGGAAGGGGTTCAACAAATAGTTCGGGAAATATTTTTATTGGAAGAAGTGCAGGTTGGTTCGAACAAAATTCAAATCGTTTAATTATTGAGAATACTGAAGCTGATGAAAA
>JAADFW010000223.1 GCA_013152655.1 Chlorobiota bacterium | reverse complement strand
GGTCGGACAAAACTTATAAAGATTATACCAACCTTGCTGAAGGAAATTATACTTTTCTGGTTAAAGCTAAAGATATTTACGACTTTGAAAGCACTGTAGCTTCTTATGAGTTTACAGTACTGCCTCCCTGGTACAGAACTTATTGGGCTTATGCAGGTTATGTAATTTTGTTGGCTGCTTTTGTTTATATGGTGGTTGTATTGTACACTAAAAACCTACGTGAAATTATTAAACGAAAAACCTCTGAAATTAGAAAACAAAAAGACGAAATTGAGGAGAAAAACGAACATATTATGGATAGCATTAAATATGCTAAACGAATACAAACAGCACTACTGCCGGGCGAGAGTTTAATGTCGCCTCTGCATGAACATTTTGTTTTATTCAAGCCCAGAGATATTGTAAGCGGCGATTATTACTGGATGGCTCATAAAGAAAATAAGTCATTTATTGTAGCTGCTGATTGCACCGGCCATGGTGTTCCGGGTGCTTTTATGAGTATGTTGGGCATGTCGTTTTTAAACGAAATTGTAAATAAAAGCCAAATTATTGAACCTGACGAGATATTAAATAAGCTGCGCGAAAGTGTTATTAGTGCTTTAAAACAAACCGGCAAATCAGATGAAGCAAAAGACGGAATGGATTTGGCTATGTATGTTTGGGACAGGGAAACTAATTTAATTGCGTTTTCAGGGGCAAATAATCCATTGTACTATACTCGCCCGTTAAATGAAAATGAATTAGGGTTACTCAAAAAAGAAGACGAATCGTTCCTTGAGAAAGGTGAAATTCATGACGGGAAAAATCTTTTAAAACAGATAAAAGCAGATAAAATGCCTATTGGTATTTATGTGAAAAAAGACATCCCGTTTTCAAAGCACACTTTACAGGCAGCTGAAGGATTTACTTTTTACACCTTTTCAGATGGTTTTGTCGACCAGTTTGGCGGGCCAATTGGTAAAAAATTCATGACAAAAGCATTTAAAAAACTATTGCTAAGTGTTTACGATAAGCCCATGGAAGAGCAAAGACAAGCACTTGACGATGCCATTGAAAACTGGATGGGCGGCAAACACGAACAAGTTGATGATGTGTTAGTGATTGGCTTAAGAATTTAAGGCAACGTCAATTTTATTCTTAAGTTATCAATATTGAAAACATTATTATTATTCATTAAACAATCAGTGTCTTATTTTTACCCTGCATCAAACCACACCATATCCACCAAACTTCCTAATGTTTATTACACTATTACTTTAAAAAAGTAAATTTGCCCTCGTTATTCCGGTTAGTTTTTTCCCAACACATAGGTTTTATCTAAACTATACCAAATTGTATAATGCCAATTAGATATCTGTATTAATACTGACTGTCTTTCCTGTTTTACTTTGTATTTTATCCCACAGGTTTGTCGCTTATCCCTCAAAATTGCATTTTGTCACTAAAGTTTGACGTATATCCCAAATATTTTAGCATTCCGGGCACAACGTTTAACATTGCAGAAAAATTAATTTATGTCAAACTTAAAATTTATTAAAATGAAAAAGTATTGGATTCTTTTAGTCGCAATTTGTTTATTCTTTGTTGGAGTAATCTTAAATTATTTTTACGGAAATATGTTTGCAGCAGGACAATTTGCCCGTGGCTTTTTTGCCGCCGGTGATTTCGCAGTAGGTGTTTTTGCAGCAGGCAATTTTTCTATTGGTATCTTTTCTATTGGTATCTTTTCTATTGGTATCTTTTCAGTAAGTATATTTAATATAGGAATATATACTATTGGAATTTTTGTAATCGCCCGATTTAAAAAATTACCCAACTTATTTAAAGCTGTTCAAAAATAAGGTATTAACAAAACCAGGCAATTAAGTGTTAATACTATCCTCAAAATTAATTATGAAGTATAAAATATTTGACACTTAACCTGTGAGGCCTAACAATTAAAAAAACACACATAATAATATGAATAATTTAGAAACCATTTAAACTTTAAAAACCATGAAAAAAATAACTATTGTACTTTTATTACTAATTACATGCAATCTTTTTGCACAAAATCAACCTATTCTGTCAACATCAGAAGATTTTGAAAATTGGGAGAAATCAAGTATCGGTGAGATGCCAAAATTTTGGGATGGATTTAACAAACCATTTATTGTTGATAATTATGTGGTTGACAGCGTAATAACAGTTACTAAAGACAGTCTTAATCCTCAATCGGGAAATTACTCTGTAAAACTTCAAAGCAAAGATTTTTTTGGCGTCCCAATTCAAGGATTACTTACTCATGGGAAATTTGATGTAGATTTTATAAACCATACCGGGGATATTACAGGTGGAATCCCAACTCATAATCGTCCGTTAAAATTTAAAGGATATTATAAATATTTTCCGGCAAACAGCGATATAGCTACTATCTCAATTTGGTTTATGAAAGGCCCCTATGCTGAAAAAATTGGCGAAGGTAAAATAGAAATTTCACAAACCGTTGCAACCTGGACTGAGTTTGTTGTTGACATTCAATATTATACCGACGATGAACCCGATACAATGAATGTGCTATTTACCACTTCATCTGACCCGTTTAATATTCAGGTGGGTTCTGTTTTAGAAATTGATAATATAAGCCTGGAACAATCAACTTCATATACCCCGGAAATTGCAAATTCTAACTTATCTGTTTTTCCTAACCCGGCTAACAATTTTGTACAAGTTATAAACCCTGAAATTTCGGGTAAAAGCACTTTAAAAATTATAAATACCATAGGAGAAGTTTTAATAACAAAAACATTTTACAGCACATCGGGTTTTAATGAAAATATTGACTTAAACGATGTACCGGGCGGTATTTATTTTATTGAGTTAAGCAATATAAGAACACATAGCGTTAAAAAACTAATTGTTCATTAATATAGGTTCTTTGTAATTTTTCTTCTTTAAAAAACACTTACGGTTATATATTGTAAGTGTTTTTTATTTTTAATGCGCTTATTTGCAAAACAGAATTAAGCAAACATATGCAATAAATTTAATAATTTAATTTTGCCTGTTATTTAATAGATAAATCAGGTAATTAAACTACATTTGCAAAAATTTTTCCAAAAAATCA
>JAADFW010000222.1 GCA_013152655.1 Chlorobiota bacterium | reverse complement strand
AAAGAGGGGCGGATGGTAATGTTGCGTACGCGCGAACAGCTGCTGGATGACGACCTGGAAAGGATTTATTTGGATTATATGCAGCAGGTTGCCTTGTAATATTAGTTTTAATCTTTGAGGAAATGAATAATTTTAAAATATTGATAATTCAAGAGATACAGCAGCAAATTAAATCTTTCAAATTTATTATAATGCTAGTTCTTTCAATCTTTGTTACTTTATCATGTATCTATTTGCAGGTTAAAGAATACAAAGAAAGGCAGAATAGCTTTATTGAGGAATCAAATATAGCTTTAAATCAAAAAAATTCTTTTCGAGTATTTTCAGAAGTCAAAGTACCCATTTTAATACAACCAAATCCATTATCTATTTGTGTAAAAGGGGTTGATCATATAGCTGGCGATAAATTAGTAATATCTATTACTGATTTACCTTTATTTCAATCTTTATACCAAATAAAAAATCCTTTTCTCAAAATATTTAACAGTTATGATTTAATAGATATTATTATTATCTTTTTGAGTCTTGCTATTTTGTTTACAACTGCTGAGACAATTACGGGAGACAGAGAAAATGGCGTATTAAAATTAATTTTTTCAAATAAGATAAAAAAAATTGATTTCTTCTATGCGAAATTTTTAAGTAGTTTAATATCCTTTTCTGTTTTTTTATTGGTAATATTTCTTATTTTTTTATTGATAATTTTGTTCCTGCCATTTGTTGAATTAACATTTATAGATGGGGTCAAGATATTTGTAATATTTATATTTGGTTTGTTTTTCATTTCGATATTTGTCCTTATTGCCATTTTAATTTCATTGAATGTAACAAATAGTACTAATGCGGTTATATATGGATTGATAACTTGGATATTTATTACAATTCTTTATCCCAATTCAATAGATTTCATTATAAAAACAACATCATCAGTACCTTCAACTAATCAATTTGAAGCTAGTTTAGGCTCGGTATATAAGGAATTGCAAGATCAAATTGAATCTAATGTCAATTTACCATCAAAAAGAAATGTTAGTTTAGGTAAAACAAATCAATGTTATCCTGGATTCCCCGATATAATAGGTGTTACGCAAAAAAATGTTTTTGAGGCTTATGAAAAGTCTGTTAGAAAGAATATTCCAATATTATTTGAAGGGCAGAGAAAGTTAATGGATATTTTTGACAACTATAATGATAAATTAATTAAACAAAGGAATAAAAGTTCTTATTTCAAATATGTATTACCTGGGTACTTATTAAATGAGTTTGCTTCAAAAGTTGCAGGCACTGATGTGCGATCCCGTAAATTGGAGGTTGAAAAACAAGCAAGGTTTTATCGTCAAAATTTGTTAGAATACTTCGAGTCACGAGGGGCCTTTGGGTTAAAGTTTTTTACTCAAATGAAAAGAGGTGAAATGAAAGAAGATTACAACCAATATGAAAGTATAATCTTTAAAAAATATGGATGGGGGAGTGACGATACTTATCCACGAATTGATTTGAATGACATGCCTCAATTTAAGTTGAAAAATAAATTTCATTTCCCATTAGAAGAATTATTACTTATCATTATTATAAATATGCTATTGGTTGTTGCGTGCTTTATTAACCTACAAAAACTTAAATAACTAATCTAATATTTATTTTATGACACGTACGATAATTATAAAGGAAATACTAGAAAATTTACGCTCAACTAGAATGTTAATTTATTCTATTTTTCTGGTTCTTTTATTTTTGATAGGTGGATTTATCTCTCAACTGGATTATAAGAACAGGATTAATGAATATAATCAAATAACACAAGAAGACTTAAATGGTATTATTTTATCAGCAAGCAGTTTGCATAATTTAACCTTTATGCGTCATAAAATCTCCAAAGAACCATCAAGGCTTTCTTTTTTAGCTTTTTCTGAGGAAAGCATTTTGCCGAATGGAATAGACTTTGATTACTTTTCTGAATCAAATCCCAAATATTATAAACAAAGGAATTTGTATTTCCCTAGGTTCATTACTATTGACTGGTTAAATATTATCATATACTATGTAAGCTTAATGTGCCTGTGCTTTTCATATAACTCCTTTTCCGGAGAAAAAGTAAATGGGACTTTAATGATAACGTTATCCTACTCGGTTCATAGATGGCAACTAATCCTTGCAAAGTATGTAGGCATTCTTTTTGTAATAATATTCCCACTTATATTTGGGATTATTTCCAATATTATTTTATATTCATTTGGGTCTTCAATAAGTTTAAACTTTGATGATTATTTGTATATATTGTTGTTTCTATTAGGAATATTCCTTTTTATTACAATAAATATTTTTGTTGGGCTTCTAATTTCATGTTTGACCTCACATCCAAAAATAAGCTTGAGTTTTGCATTAGGTTTTTGGATTATTTTCAACTTGGTATTATCTAATACTAGTTGGTTGTTGTCAAAAGAGACTACATCTGTCAATTCATTTTCTTATTTGAATCAATTGGAGAAGAAGAAAAAAGATGAAATCCATAATTCAGGTAATTTTTCTTTTCATTGGAGTTCAGAATGGATTGGAAACCCTCCTACAAAGGAACTTTTAAAAAGGGTGGATGGAATTAATGCTATAAATAGTGCCCATAATGATATATGGCGTGAATACAGAAATTCCATATTTAGGCAAACAGAAAGAGCAATTAATTATTCACTAATGACTCCTTTTTGTGCAATTAGATTCATGGGGGAAACTATTTCAGATAATGGATTTACTGGGTATTTGAATTTTTATAATCAAATAAGAGATTTTCAAATTGTTTATGCTAATTATATTGTTAAAAAGGATCAGGCTGACACTGAAAGTTATCATCTTATTTGGAATGAAGATTGGTCCTCAGGATTCTTTATGTCAAATAAACCAATTGACTATAGAGGTGTTCCCAAGTTTAATTATAAAAGGCCTGGTTTTAAACAAATATTTCTTGATTGCCTAAAATATTTAATAATTCTTATCATTTGGGTTTTACTTTTGTCCGTCCTTACATACAGGTCTTTTTTATATTATGATATTAGATAGCCTTTAAAACGTAAAGGTTATCTTTTTGTAAAAAAATCAAGAAAAGTTGGCAAGAAAGAAACT
>JAADFW010000221.1 GCA_013152655.1 Chlorobiota bacterium | reverse complement strand
CTAATTTATATACATTTCTCTTCAATGCTTTAGCACCAGCATTTTTATAGTTCCTAAAAAAATAATATCTATCAAAAAATTCTTTAACAAAATCACATGTAATTTTATTAACATTTATTTTACCTATATATTTTATTTGATTTCTTGAATCATCTCGATGACTATATTTTAATCCCTCAAAATATGACTTTTTATGAACTCTTAAAATAAGAATGTGATTACCAAATGTTTTATTTGAATACTCGAAATATTTTTCATTTCCAGGAAGAATTTTCAAATCCGATGTATCTGTATCTGTATATTTAAATGAATCATATACATATTGAATTGCATTTAATGAATCACTTGTTGCTATTTGAAAATTTAATCCTGTTGAATCTAGTACTGTTATGTATATGAAAGATTTATAATTATTAAAATCTTCATAAAAGAAATCATCTGGATATTTAGGTCCATTATATGCCATATCTATAACCTCTTCATCCGAAAATTTAAGTGTATCTATAAAAATGCTATCTCTATTCACATTCCTTTGGCAGTTAAAATTCAAACCAGTAAAGATTATAAAGCTGAATACAACTATAATTAAATTACCAAATAAGTAAATTTTATTTTTAATTATTCCCTTTATTTTTTGTTTCATTTGGTGTCCCTTATTAAGTTTTCCGAATCTAAGCAAAACTATTACTTACAACGGTTTGAATATGGTGCGTGCCGCAGTTTAATGCTATTCACTTTCAATTTACTACTAATGTTTATTAAAGCTCTATCCTTCATGTTTACACCTATTTGCGGCATGCACTATATTTTTTGTTAGGGCAATGTGCTTTATTTTTCAAGTTTCCAATATTTATAAAAATCCATATCTGTTAAACTCAATTTATAATCGACTTCTCTGTCCATAAAACTAATATCAATTTTTTCCTTTGTGTTCATTTTATAGACAAATTTTAAATCTCTAATTAATTGTCCAGTATTATCGAAATACAATCTTTTCTCAACAGTTAAAGGTTCTTCTGCATAAAAAGTATTCATTCTCCAAAAGATAAAATAAAGTTGTCCTTCTTTATTGTAATAATAATCAACTGCAATATACCAATCACCAGAAAATGAATAATAATCAACGTAGACGAAATAACCTAAATCCTTCTTGTCAATAATTGATACTGCTTCTGATAGAGTTAGGCTATCATTATCAATTTTTATATCAAACCAATTATCAAACTGATAATTTTCTCCCCACACATAATTATAAAACTTATCACTGTTGTCAAATTCTTTATCAATTATTGATTGCCATTTTTGGAAATCGCTTCTAATTTCTGTAATTATTGAATCTTCTTGTGAAAATCCAGTCGCAAAAAATATTAATCCAAATACAAGTATCATTAGTACTTTTTTCATCATAGTCTTTTATTGCTTGTGATACTTTCTCAGCATTTGCCCTAACGATAGCGCTAAATTATAGTTGCCGTATTTTAAACTCATCTTTCTCAGTTTACTAATTTGCTAAGACAAAGTTAATTAACTTCCAAAAACCACAAAACCGGCAATTAAATTTAGCGTGTGTTGTAAGCCGTTTTTATTCATTTTCTTCCATTTCATTTTCATCAGGCAATGTAATTTCTGCTTTGCCATGAATTTCATCATGACATTTTGAACAAAGTATCATTATATTTTCTATTTCTGTTTTTCCTCCATCTATATATCTTTTTTTATGATGATATTCTGCTTCTTTATAATCATTAAAATAAATACCACATAATTCGCATTTTTGTTTTCTAGCAAAAATTGCTATTTTTTCTTCATCAGATATTTGTCTTCTATCATCTAATTCATTGAGCGGATATTTCGCTAAAAATTCCTTTATTAAAATATCTCTTCTTAACATAATGATTTTTTCAGACCAACCACCACGCACATTATCATAAAAACGCTGATAATTTACATTCGACTTTCTAAAATCTTCGTTGTAAACTTTACTGTGGAAACTTTTTATAAAATTAAAAATATCTTTTTCTTTTCCTACTAATGAATGCGTTAATTTCAGGTCTCTAATCATTGTATATACAGCAATAATCCAAGCATGCTTTTCTAAAAACTTATAATTCCCAGGGGGAGTAGGAAAACATTTTTCTAAAAAATTTAATACTGATTTAGCATTCTTAAACTCTTTTGAATTTTCATCTAAATCCTTGTAATCATCAAAAAATGAATATAATTCATTTGAGCCACATTGTTTTGCTCCAAATTTTTCGTAAAAAAGAATTCTGGCAGTATCAGGATAAACACCGTATCTATTTTTTGCAACTCCTGTTGATTTTTCAATAAAACTGTGTTTAGCTAATTTTCTCATTAAATTAACAATAGTTCCAGGTTTAGCATTTAATCGCTCTCCTAGACTTAAAGGTTTTCCTCGCTGCAAACGACTAAATATTAAACGAACTCTTTCATCATCATAATCTTCCATTATATGAAAGTCTAACTCATAATCTAAAAAGTTTTGTTTTTCACTATCTCCTAAAGCATTATCACCATTGAAAGTCTTTCCTTTTAATTCTTTTCCAGAAAACTTTTCATTTAATTTTAATTTATTATCGTAGAATTCCGAAATACAGGTCAATCTTTGCTGTCCATCTACAATGTAATAAACATCTTCAACCGACTTAAAATTTAAAAAAAAGACTGGCATTGGTTCTCCTCTTAAAATGGTATCAATGAGACACTGTTTGTCTTCACGAGACCAAGCATCATTTGGTCTTTGATAAGTATAATCTACTTTATACTTATTTCGATTATTAATGTAATTTTGTATCTTCATAACAATTCACTTTTTATTTCATTATTTCAATTGTGTGACTAACGTTATTCTTAGTCACTGATTATCTAATCTTTATATTTTTTCTTTATTATCAATTTTCATTTACTTTTTGCTCCCACAATTTAACGTTATCTTGAAAAATTAATCTCGATTTCGTGATGGAGGAATTGTGACTAACGTTAAATTAATCTATTGATTATCTGCGTTTTATGATTTTTCGACTTTATCATATTTCATCTAATTTTTCAGCCCCATTTTATCGTTAGCTTAAAAACTTAATCCTGTTCTCGGGATG
>JAADFW010000220.1 GCA_013152655.1 Chlorobiota bacterium | reverse complement strand
CTAACTAATTGATAAATAATGTAGATAATAATCCCTCTCCCGCCAGGAGAGGGGCAGGGGAGAGGGCGTCTTTATTACTATTGCCCGATTAATATTTCAAATTATATCAAAATATATTTAACATTAAAGATAAAGAAAAAGCACCCTCACCCAAACCCTCTCCCAGAGGTAGAGGGCTAACTAATTGATAAATAATGTAGATAATAATCCCTCTCCCGCCGGGAGAGGGGCAGGGGAGAGGGCGTCTTTATTACTATTGCCCGATAAATATTTTAAATCAAATTATATCATAATTAAATTTACATTTCCCACATTCAGATACCAAAGCATTTGTTTTGTATATTCTCTTATGTCTTATTTATATTATATTAAATTGAAAACATATTTTCAAATTCATTAGCAGGAATGATATTGATTGTTTTATTTTTGAATTTTAATACATCTTTTTGATTATTCGTAATTATAAATCCTTCGGATTTATCAAAATAATTCATAGCTTCCAATAGTCCGTTTATTTCTCTGTTTTTATTGTCCGAATGAATTTCCGAACTAACTTGTATCAACATTTTACATTTATTATTATCAAAAACAACAAAATCACATTCCCCTTTATTTCTAAAATAATATAAAACAAAAGATAATTGTTTTAAAAATAGAAAAATAGTATTTTCAAGCAATCTGCCTTTGTCTTCTGTAAAACTAAGGGAATTGAAATTTACTAATCCGGTATCAATTGCATAAACTTTTCTCGGATTTAAAGTTAAATTCTTGGAAGACCAACTGAATTTCGGTAAATAAAATAATAAATAGGCATCATTTAACCACGAAAGATAATCCGAAACCGTAGAAGCCGAACCAACCGAAAAATGCTTTTTAAGACTATTATATGTATGCTCTTTACCGATATTAGATATTAAAAATAATGTAATATCCATTAATGTTTTGGTATTTTTGATATTATACCTAACTGCTATATCTCTAATAACAATATCTCTAAGAAGCGTCTGTAAAATCTCGGGGTTTTTATCTCTTAGAAATTCAGGCAAACCACCTTCGGAAATATATTTGCCAAATGCTTTAGAAGAATCTTTCATTTTTCTGAATTTAAGATATTCTTTATAAGAAAAAGGAAAGAGTTCATGTCTGATATATCTTCCTGTAAGCCGAGTTCCTAAATCTTTACTAAGCATAGTAGCATTCGAACCTGTTATAAAAACTTTTTTCCCTCTGTCGTGAAGATGTCTTATATATATTTCCCAACCTTTTACATTTTGTAATTCATCAAAAAAATACGCGTTTACATCATCTCCGATTACATCATCAAGTTTTTTAAAATCTTCTAATTCAAAATTGAAAATGCGAGGGTCTTCGAAATTAATAAATGCGGTTTTTTTATATTTCTTCATTATTTGTAACAACAAAGTGCTTTTCCCACATCTTCTAATTCCGGAAATTACTTCAATTTGTGAGTCTTTATATCGGATTTTATCTAGAAATAATCTGTCTATAAAGTTTTTATTATATTTTCTTTCTTGCTGTAATTCAAAAGCTTTTTCTATTTCCGATTTTAATACCATTAAAATTTTCCTTGAATAACAATATACAAATATACTAAACTTTACGTTTATATCGGAAACTTATTTACGTTGGTAATGGAAACTTTTGGCAATATCTATATTTTACCTCAAAATTATAATTTTTTTACTTGTTACGTTTCCGTTTACTTCAAGATTTAAGAAGTATGAACCCGAGGATAAATTTGATGTAGGATAATTTAATGTGTGCAATCCTGCGTCTTGATATTCCGATAAAACTTCGCTTATATTATTGCCTAAAATATCATTAATTGAAATTTTCACTTCTGCATTATTAATTAATGTGTATTTTATATTTATTAAATTCTTTGATGGATTAGGGTAAATATTCAATGATTGAATAAAATTAGATTTATTGACATTTAGATAATTACTAATATCAACTAAAAGCAAATAACCGACATCAAGACATATTTTTTGATTATCTTTACTAATTCTCGGATATTCAAAAGCATAATAGTTGCCTAAACTTGATTTGTATTTTTGTTGATAGTCATTAAGACTTATAATTTGTACATTTGCTAATTTGCCTCCACTACCGCCAATTACAACAAAATTACCGTCTTGGGAAATTGAGAAATCAAAATCAGGATCACCATAACCACCTAAATCAATATGTCGAGGTTTTTCACTCAAATCAAATTGATATATATCTAATCCGTCTGATAGGTAATAGTATCCGTAAAGGTCATCAAATTTTTTCATTTTTTTCACAATCAATTCATTTTTTGTAGGCGAGTAAATGCCGTCACGTGCTCCTTGGATTGCTTTAATAATTTTTTGTTTTTCTATATTGTATAGAAGAACCAAATTATAATTTATTATTCCAATAGCTATAACTTTACCGTCATAACGAAAACTTACCGAAGTTACAATCGCACGATAATGCCACCTGTCTTCTGGTATCGTATCTTTCCATTCTGCAATTATTTTATTTGTTTTTGCATCATAAATTATGCATCCTGTCTCGTCTCCTGCAATAGCTACATAATCTTTACTTTGATTATAATCTATCATATTAATAGCAGCAGTACGACCGACAGCTTCTTTGATAATCACACTATCCCATGTTTGCGTATTCCATTTTATAAACTGTCCATCAGAATTTCCTGTAAATAAATATTTCCCGTCGTCACTAAAACATAAACCGGTAATTGAATTTTTACAAATAAATTTTTTTATTTCTTTACCTGTATTCAAATCTACTAAGATGGGCCAACTTGTTGTTCCAATAGCTATATAAGGTTTCGTTGGGGAAAAAGCTATGGAAGCAACACTTAACCCTTTTTTTTGCCATACAATATTGTCTTTTCCCTGAAGTACGGGATTTTTCTCTTGTGCCTCTGTTTTTAATACAAACGCTAATAAAAAAGCGATTAAAAAAAACAATGTGGATTTCATTATAGTTGCCTTTCAAAAAAATTAAATCGAAAGTTGCTTATTAATATTATTTTTCTGAAAGACTTGTTTTTATATCAATTATTTTATCTTTATTTATTACTATTGCCCGATAAATATTTTAAATCAAATCA
>JAADFW010000219.1 GCA_013152655.1 Chlorobiota bacterium | reverse complement strand
CTTCCCCTCTTTAGAGGAGAAGGGATGAGTTATACATTTTTTCTAATTTTTCAATTAACATTGGGTATTGATTAAGGTATTTTAGCATATTATAAATATCGAAACTATCGATGGCGGTAAGTAAGTTTCCTCCATATTGCCTTAAAAATGTTGCTTTATAATTATTGCCGATTTTAATTAAATTATTTGCAAATTCAGTTACTTCTTCCATAGGTTGTTGTTCTTCAAACTGCTGCCAGGTTTTATATAATTTGCCCTTCATTATTATTAATAACTCTTTCGGATTTTCAGTTGTAAAATCCTCAACCACAGTTATGTCATCTTTTTCTATTTCAATTTTTTCATGGGGTAAATATTTTATCAATTCATAAAAGAGTTCTTTTTCTTCAAAAGGTTTTATTACCAAGCCGGAGAATTTGCTGTTTTCAATTTTTTCTCTTTCTTTTTCCATAACTGCAGCAGAGCTTGCAATAACAGGAATATGTTTACATTTTTCATCTTTTTTTAATTTCTCTAAAAGCTGAAATCCATCCATAATTGGCATTTTTATATCAGTAATAATTAAATCAGGCCTGTTTTTTATGGCCTCTTCGTATGCAATTTCTCCATTTTCGGCTTCAATAATATCCACATCAGTATTTCGCAATATTCCGCAAACATACTGGCGATTTAAATCAACATCATCTACGATAAGTAATGTTGATTTTTTCAAAATTATTGTATTCGGATCAATCTCATTTTTTTCCTTTTTTTGAACTAATTCTTTTGAAACTATTATACCGGGAATGTGAATATTAAATGTACTCCCTTTTTTTTCTAAAGAGTGAACTTCGATTTTCCCTTTCATTAATTCAACCAATTTTTTAGTAATAGCTAAACCTAAACCAGTACCACCAAAAGCTTTAACACTTTGTCCTTTTTGTTGCGTAAAAGGATCAAAAATAGCTTCTTGCATTTTCTTTGAAATTCCCATTCCTGTATCTGATATAGCAATTATTAGGTCAATTACCTCTTCACTTTTATCTTTAGTTGGTTTATGTTTATTAATGAAATCTACTTCTATTTTTACATGACCAACAGAAGTAAACTTAATAGCATTACCAATAATATTTATTAAAACTTGCCTTAACCGAACTTCATCAATAAAAATACTTTGTGGCAAATTATCATTTAGAACTAACAAATATTCTATTCCTTTTTCATTTGCTTTTAATTCAAATAGCATTTTAATTTCTTGAAAAAAGGCACGCGTATCAATAAAATCATATTGCATTTCAAGTTTTCCGGCTTCAATTTTTGAAAGATCAAGAATATCGTTAATAAGTGTTAGCAAGCTTTTGCTACTGGTATAAATTGAATCAAGGTAATTTTTCTGTAAATCATTTGATACCATTGGTTTTAACAAGTTTGAAAAACCAATAATGGCATTCATGGGTGTACGTATTTCGTGACTCATATTGGCTAAAAATTCGCTTTTTGCTTTATTTGCTGCTTCTGCTGCATTCCATGCAGTTTCTAACTCTTTATTTGCCACCTTTAAATCCTCAGTCCTTTGTTCAACACGGCCTTCCAAATCTTCATTTAATTCAAGAATTTTTTCTTCTGTTAATTTACGGTCAATAATATTCCATGAATTATTAGCTAAGTGAATGAAAAGTTCCAAATCTGCCTTATTGTAGTTGGTTTTTTTATTACCAACACCTACAATTGCAACAATACTTTTACCGCTGAAAATTGGAATAGTTATGAAACGCTCCAATGGAAGGTATTCTTTGGGTAAACAATTATTATTCTCGTATTTTTGATAATTGTTAACAATAATTGGTTTTCTTTTTTTTAAACAGTCGCTCCAAACACCTGTCTGACTATTCTGGCAATGATTATCATATAATTCTGTATTATTTTTCATTGTGTTCTTTGACCATGCTTTAAATTCAATAGTTTCCTGGTCGGCATTTACAAAATGAAAAAAACTTATTTTACTACAAGTCAGTTTTTCAGCTTTTTCAAGTAATATTTCAATCAGTTTACTTGTATTGCATTCTATAGATTGTTCAGAAATTGTTAGTATTACTTTTTGTGCATCTGTCATTCTTTTCTGTTCAGTAACATCTTCTTTTATTGCAACAAAATGGCTTATTTTATTATTAATTGTAACCGGTGAAATGGTCATGGCTTCCCAATATTCTTCGCCATTTTTTCGTCTGTTTAACAACTCACCCTCCCAAATTTTTCCTTGTTTAATAATATTCCACATATTATCGTAAATTTCAACAGGTGTTTTACCTGATTGAAATATTCTCGGGTTTTGGTTTTTTAGTTCCTCTCTGGAATAACCTGTAATTTCAGTTGCCTTTTTATTGCTATATTCAATATCCCCATCAAAATTGGTAATTATTACAGAAGCCGGGCTTTGCTCAACGGAAAGTGATAATTTAGTAATTTCTTCATCTTGTTGTATTCGCTGAACCGTAACAGCCGTTTGATTAGCAATAAACTCTAATAATACTAAATCTTCCGGGGAATATGCAAATTCATTTTCATAATTTTGGACTACTATTATACCGGTTACTTCATCATCTATAAGAAGTGGAACCCCTAACCAACTTTTAGCAATAGTACCGGTTGATTTAGCATTTATTTGTTTTAAATAAGCTTTGATATCATTTTCTGTTAAAAAATATGCTGTTTTATCTTTAATTACCCTTTCGCTAATAGTTTTCTTTATTGATACTCTTGCAAATTTATCCTTTTCATCTTTTATATAAGGAAAATTAAGCATTTCGGTTTCTTTATCGTATAGCGCAATAAAGAAATTAGTAGTATCAATAATACGGTTAATTTGCTGTTGTATATAGGAATATATTTCATCGATACTACTCTTAAAATGAATAGCACCTGATATATTATAAACAATATCACGCAACAAAAGCATTTTTTTCTGCTCGGTTATATCTGTGATAATCAAGTTAATAATTATTTTTTTTGTCTCAGTATCTTCAAATTCAGAAGCATTTATACGGGTATCAATTTTATATCCGTCTTTCCGAATCATTTTAATTTCAACATCAAAATTATGTTGTTCTAGCATTAGTTCAAGAATATTGTTCCTTGCTTCTTCAATTTCCT
>JAADFW010000218.1 GCA_013152655.1 Chlorobiota bacterium | reverse complement strand
GCATTTTTGACAATAAAAATCAATATATGAATCAGGTATGTTTTCTTTAGTCTTTGGGATTGGGGGAAAAGAAGTTTTTAGATTATTAATTATTGTTGTCCGGTTAAAAGGTGAGATAGTTAAAAAACCACCTCACCTTATTATCTTTGTTCATTCACGACAAAAAACAAAGACATGAGCAAAAATACAAATTTTACCGGACAGCCAATCTTTGGACAGATACTTCAAATGATAAAACGAGGACAAATTCACACTATAGCAAGGAAACAAGGTACAGACAGGTATTATAAAAAGTTTACCACCTATAAGCACTTGGTTACAATGTTGTACTTAGCATTTGAAGGCTGTACCTCAATCAGGGAGGTAACCACAGGCCTTTTAGCATGTAGCACAAAGCTATTTCATTTAGGAATGGACTATAGTCCCAGACGCAGTACTTTGTCTGATGCCAACAAAAACAGGAACAGCAGTGTTTTTCAAGCCATATACATGAAGCTGTACCGGAATTATGCATCATTTTTATCGGACAGCCGGTTAAGCAAAATAGATTTAAAGCGGTTATTTATTGTTGATTCCACAACAATTTCTCTTTTTAAAGCCATTCTGAAAGGTGCTGGCCGGAAACCCAAAGACCCCAGCAAACAAAAAGGAGGAATAAAAGCCCATACAATGATTAATGCTTATGAAAATGTTCCATGTCTTATCCGCTATAGCGCAGCTGCAAAACATGATCACACTTTTTTAAAAGACATTAACTTACCGGAAGGTTCTTACATTACATTTGACAAAGCTTATAATGATTACATTCAATATAAGAGGTTCACAGAAGCAGGTGTTTGGTTTGTTACCTTGCAAAAAGAAAATGCAATATACGAGCTTGGTGATGAATATGATATTCCTGATGATATTGACGATGGTGTTATAAAAGATGAAGAAATTTATTTAAGCTACAAAGAAGACGGGCAAGAAAAAAAGATAAAGCTCAGAAGGGTTGCATATTGGGCTGATGACCGAAAAAGGTTATTGATATTTATCTCAAATAATTTTGAGCTACCAGCCGATCTTATAGCTTTGATTTATAAAAAACGATGGCAAATAGAAACCCTTTTCAAACAACTTAAACAGAACTTTCCCTTAAAATATTTTTTAGGTGACAATGTAAATGCAATTGAAATACAGATATGGGTCAGTATGATTGCCAACCTGTTGCTAAGTGTTATTAAATCAAGGATTAAACGTAGTTGGTCGTTTTCAAATATGGCTTCTATTATCAGGCAACATCTAATGAACTATATAAATATCTACAAATTTTTGAATGACCCTGAAAAAGCATGGATTAGCATAGTAGAAAAGAAAAAGACAGAATATCAAAATAGCTTGTTTCCAAAACTAGCAGGGGCTTACTTTTGATATTAAAATAAATAGATATTGATTTTCAAGTGAATAAATGAAAATTAATCAAAAATATTAATTTAACCGGACAACAATAATTTAATATCTATTAATAATATGGATTTAAAATCATATTTTTCCTTTTTATTTTAATTTAGCGTAATTACCTGATATATTTGTTTAATAGTAATATAAATATTGAATTATTATAATGTTTAATTTATATAAAAAAGCAATTTGTTTGTTTAGTTTTTCATTATTTGTGTCACCTTTTTCATTTTCTCAAGATTTAGATAATGTCAATGGTATATTTCTTCACCTAACATCGGATTCTGTTCTCATTACAAATGGAAATAAAATTTCTGAATGCTATGATTTATCATCAAACCACTTTATTATCAATCAAATAGATTCTTTTAAAAGACCAGTTTTAAAAGATAGTATTTCTGAAATTAATTACAATTCTGTTATTCATTTTGACGGTTTGAATGATTACTTTTCAGTAAATAATTCTAATATCAGTACACCTTTTACAATTATATTATTAGGAAAACTACCAAGTGAATTGGATTATAATTTCTTTTTTGATTCAAATTCATATAGAAGAGTAGCTGCTGGTCTTACATCTGAAAATAAGCTTTTTATGGGTAATATTAGTCAGCCTGATAAAATTTTAACTAGTAATACAGGCCAAGGATACTATAATTTATTTCTTTTTAATTTCCAAAATACAGACACATCTGTGTTTTATATAAATGGTAATATTGTAGATTCTGGGATTACATTAATTTCGGAATTGGGTCAACTTAAGATTGGATCAAGAAACGATGGTGGTGATCATTTTTTAGATGGAGATATAGCTGAAATAATTATTTTTACAGAGCAGCTATATAATGATAATTGGTCGTTTATTAATAATTATTTAGTAAAAAAATACTCTGAAACAGCTTACATAGGAGAAGATATAATTTCTAATTACAATATAGGGGAAGTAGCTCTAAATGTTCAAAATATATTTAGTGATTATCTATGGTCAACGGGAGATACAACTTCAACAATAATTATATTTGAACCCGGTCAATATTGGGTAAAGACAATTGATAAATATGGATTAGTTTCTAGTGATACTATTCATGTTTGGTGGCCACAAATTAATAACATTCCTGATACATCTTTTTGCGTGGGCGATACTTTAATTTGGAACCCGAAAATGGGAACCGATTATGTATATGAATGGTCAACCGGTTCAACCGACACTATTCTTCAGATATTTGAACCCGGTGATTATTACCTTGTTATTACCGATACTACAGGGAATAAGTCTTATTCCGATACGACCCATGTAGAAGTGGACGATTTTTCCGAAGTGGCATCCCTTGGAAACGATACATCGTTGTGTATAGGCGAATTCATTCATTTGCAGAAAGCTGCTAAGCGGGTTGAGAAATATTTATGGAACGAACAATTTACCGATTCGATTATTCAATTTACCGAAGAAGGTTATTATAATGTTCGGGTTAATAATTCCCTTGGTTGTGTAGCGTACGACACCATATTTATAACCGGCAAAGGGGAGTCTCCACAAGTTAATTTTTCTCATAATGAAGCTTGTGCCGGAAATGCAATACTGTTTAACGACCAGTCTAAACCGCCTGATGGCTTTACTATTAATAACTGGCAATGGCAATTTGATGAAAATAATTCTTCAGATCTTGAAAATCCGGTTTATTCATTTAATGAACCCGGGAATTATGCCATTAATTTAAAAGTAGTTACTAACCAAGGGTGTTCCGGTTCGTTAACCCAAAATATTTCGGTTTATTCAAAACCGCTTGCTAATTTTAATAATCCTTTAATTGATAAGGCTTTTATTAATTTACCGCTTGCTTTTACCGACCAAACCTTTATTGACAGTTCGTTTAATAAAGATTCACTGACACATTGGTTCTGGGATTTTGGCAACGGTGATTTTTCAATTTTGCAAAATCCACATTATCAGTATAACACTTATGGAAGTTTTACTATAAATTTTGAAGCAATTTCCGATAAAGGAT
Source organism: Chlorobiota bacterium (assembly GCA_013152655.1). Lineage (GTDB taxonomy): Bacteria > Bacteroidota > Bacteroidia > Bacteroidales > B39-G9 > JAADFW01. The sequence goes on along the minus strand of JAADFW010000218.1, from coordinate 14,601 downwards.
GTAGCGACACAGTTTCAAAAATCATAAATGTTGTTGATTATAAGCCAATTCCGAATTATTTTACACTGATTAACCCTCCAGGCGATTATTTAACTGTTGATACTTCGCTTACATTTACTTGGAATCTGAGTGAAGGGGCTGAATATTATAAAATTCAGTTATATACCGATGTATTATTAGCAAATTTATTTATTGAAGAAAATAATATTACAACAAAACAAACCATTGTTTCGGATTTAATTAAAAGCAAGCGATATTACTGGCGAGTTATTGCATATAATGCTTATGGCGATACGGCTGTTTCAAACATTTCCTCTTTTTATATTTCAAACCCCGCGGATTATCCAAATTTCAAATTTTGGATAAATGCTGAAAGTGGAATTACCATGGGGGCAGATAGTACTGTTTCGTTATGGGCTGATAAAACGGATAATGGTTTTACTTTATCGCAATCCACTTCAGCAAAACGGCCGAAGTTTACTTTTGGCGATGAGGCAATTAATAACCGGCCATTGGTTCGTTTCGACGGGGTAGATGATTTTTTTACCGGTGGAAATATTTTAAATATAGGAACCAATAGTCGCACCATGTTTATTGTTGGCAAAAGCAATGCAGAGAATGGGAATTTTCTTTCAAAAGCTAATGTAGCACCATTTTTCGCTAATAATATTTATGGTGTTTTGTTTTTCAACAATAAGTTAAATTATGTTTACCAGGATGAACTTTCACAAACCGTAAGTGTTTCTTCATCAACTAATAAATATCAGGTTATTACCACTAAAACAGACCGGTATAACCTATTAAACCAATTGTTTGTAAATGGAGTTCTAAAAAGCAGTAAGTCAGGCATTAATGACGCATCATACAATATGTCAAACAGCTATCGTTTTTTAGTGGGTGCTTATAACTATGTTGACGATGCCGCCGAAACATATTTTTTAGATGGAGATATTGCCGAAATAATGATTATGGACACCGTTTTAAATGACGATGAAACCAAAGAGGTTGAAAATTATTTGCGTTATAAATATACACCTCCTCTAAACTTGGGTGAAGATATTATAGTTAGTTATGGGTTTAATGACACAGTTATTCAGGCACCTGATATTTATAGCTCGTATTTGTGGAATACCGGTTCAAATATTGCTGAAATAACGGTAAACAATCCGGGTAATTATTGGCTTTCGGTTACTGACCAATTTGGATATTCTTCGGTTGATACCGTTGATGTGGTTTACCCTGAAATTGCTAAAATGCATGATACTACTATTTGTTTGTTAGATACTATTATATGGAATACACAACTTGCTCATGATTATACATTTTTATGGCAGGATAATTCAACCGATTCAATAATGAAAATATACAGTCCGGGTAATTATTATGTGGCTGTTGCTGATAGTTTTGGAAATAATATTTATTCTGATACTTTGACGGTTTCAATTGATTCTTTCCCGGTAAAGCCATCGTTGGGCGATGATAAAACAGTATGTAAAGGAAGTAAAATTGGTTTAACCGCAGGAAAAGAACAAGTTATAGCTTACCGGTGGAACGACGGAACAAAAGACAGCCTGTTTGCAGTTACTAATAGTGGTGCTTTTTCTGTACAGGTTATCAATTCTAACGGGTGTTACGCAAAAGATACAATAAATATTACTTTTTCGGGAAGTGTTCCGGAAGCCGATTTTTCAGCTGAAAGTTTTTGTCCCGGAAATGCGACGCAATTTACTGATTTATCAACAATTGGTGAAGGCGGGAATATTGTTTCGCAACAGTGGGATTTTGGTGATAATAGTAATTCTTCAGATCAGAATCCGGCACATATATACAGCCAAAGTGGTACATATAATGTAACTTTAACAGTAGCAAACGATGAATTGTGTGAAGGAAGTGTAACAAAAACCATTAACATCGACGATTTAGACGCTGCCTTTATTTCCGGCCCCGATACTATTGCCTGCACTTCCAATCCGGTTTCATTTTACGATTTGTCTGAATCGCGTTATTATGATGTGAGGCAATGGTTCTGGAATTTTGGGGATAACAAACAATCGGTTTATCAAAATCCACAGCATTTATATGATTCAAGCGGCGTTTTTCAAATTACGTTAACAGCTGTTAGTAGTGAAAATTGTGTTGCAACATTTCAAAAAAGTATTGTTGTTGTTGATTCGTATGAATCACCGGTAGATTTTACATTAATATCACCATATAATAATTCTTACCAAAATGATACGTTGGTTACTTTTTTATGGAATAAATCGGAAAACACCTATACATATACGTTACAAGTTTCAACCGATAATAAATTCAATGAAAATGTAATTGAAATATCCGGAATTGAAGCCACTAATTATTCATTGTCTTTAAATCCTGAACAGTTTTATTATTGGCGGGTAATTAGTAATAATATTTGCAGCGTACAGAATATTTCTTCAACCTATAAGTTTTATTTGTTCAGAGAAAACACTATTTCTGGTTTAAAAGTTTGGTTAAGGGCAGACGGAGGCCTGGTTAAGAATGATTCTTTAATTTCTGTTTGGAATGATCAATCGGGAAATGTGAATAGTGCTTTTCAAACAGCTGACGTTGAAAAACAACCGTATCAAATTGAGAGGGCTTTGAACAATAATCCGGTGATTCATTTTGACGGAGTTAATGATTATTTAGAAATAGACTCGGCCATTAAAACAGGAAGTGTATTTATTGTGGCAAACTGGACGGGAAATCAAAATCAGTTTCCATTGTACTATGGCTTACTAACGGGTAAAAGCAGCAGCAACAGCGATATTTTATTTTTAGGAAATGCCGGAACAAAAAATCTTGTGTCGTATGGTTTTTTTGGCAGTAATATTTATATAAACAACGAGCAAACACTCGATTTTTCTCCGCTGGGCAATTATAAGCTTATTTACGGACAAAGTAGTTCCCCATCTGAGTTTGAAGGTTTGTATATAGGGAAAAACAGGAATTATAATTATTTTTGGGAAGGAAATATTGCTGAAGTTTTAATTTACGATACTTTATTAACTGAAGAACAAACTAATCAGGTTATACAATACTTACATTATAAATATGCACCACCGGTTAATTTAGGCGAAAATATAGAAGTCAGTTATGGTTTTGCCGATACAACTATTTATGCAAATGGTGAATACATAAGTTATTTATGGTCAACAGGTGCGGATACCGGCTTTATTACCGTTAATGAAGCAGGTTATTACGGGGTTACGGTTACCGATATTTTTGGATTTGAATCGGAAGATTTAATTAACGTAACTTATCCGTCAATTAATCAGCTTTATAACAGAAAAATATGTTTTGGTGATACATTAAAGTGGGAAACAGGACTTACAACTGATTATTTGTTTACATGGCAAGACAGTTCCGGTTTGCCTTATTATAATATTACATCTGCCGGGAATTATTTTGTAGAAGTAGCTGACAGCTTTGGTAATAAAATACATTCAGATACACTTACGGTTACAGTTGACAGCTTTCCTTATACAACCGGTTTTGGCAACGATACCAGTCTTTGTATAGGTTCACAATTAATGTTAAGCAATGGAAATAGCGAGGTGGTATCATATCTTTGGGATAATGGCACAACAGAAAGTACAATAGATGTTGACCATGAAGGATTGTTTTCTTTAATTACACGTAATTTATTTGGGTGCTATTCAAAAGATACGATTTATGTTGATACCATTGGAATAGCTCCGCATGCGGATTTTGAAACCGATACGGTTTGTTTTGGCGATGAAAATGTATTTATTAATTTGTCAGAACAGGGTGATGAATCACCAATAGTTTCATGGCAATGGAATTTTGGCAATGAATATATTTCAACAGAGCAAAATCCAGTATATATTTTCAAGGAAAACCCGATAAATGATGTAATTTTAAAGGTAGCTTCGGCAAAAGGTTGTGAGAATTCTATAACAAAAACCGTAGAAGTTTATAAGCTTCCGGTTGTTGATTTTAAGCCTGATGAAGGCTGTTCCGGCAACGAAATTGTTTTTAAAGACCTTTCATTTTCGGAAGATGCAAACATTTTTGAACGGGTTTGGACTATTCGTAACCAGAATTTTATTAATGAAACAGAAGTTCAGTATGTTTTTGAAACTGACAGTACATATCCGGTTCTGCTTTTAATAATTGATGATAGAGGTTGCTCTAATTTATTGGTTAAAAACATATTAATAAAACCCGGTGTTATTGCTGATTTTTCTAATTCTCCTGCATGTTTTGGGCAAAATGTTTATTTTACAAACCTTTCAGAGTCCTTAATGGGCTTAAACTTAAACTGGAACTGGAATTTTGGCGATGATTCTACTTCTACTTTTAATAATCCGGTTCATCAATTTGATAATCTGGGAAGTTATGATGTTAATTTATTTGTAAACCAAATAGCAAATGGCTGTAGCGATTCAATTGTTAAAACTGTTGTAGTAAATCCAACGCCAAAAGCTGCTTTACCTGAATTAAATGCTTGTGAAAAAGCTACATTTCAATTTATTGATACCAGTACAATTGAAACAGGAAATATTGTAAATTGGCAATGGCAGATTGACACACTCGGAAGTTATTATAGCCAATCTCCTGATGTTTTTATGCCCGATACCGGCCTTTTTAATGTTCGATTAATTGTAAAGTCAGATTCAAGTTGTTATGATACGGTTAATGGTTTTGTAATGGTATATCCGAGCCCTGCTGCTGATTTTAACTATTATCCATCGCCGGTTGTTATTGGCAAAGAGGTGTTATTTAGCAATTTGTCATCAGGTTCAATTAATTATTTATGGAACTTTGGTGATTTAGAAAGTTCAGAAATAGAAAACCCAACACATGTATATAGCGATACCGGCAGGTATCAGGTTTCGTTAAATGCAATTAGCGAATTTCAATGTATTGACACAGAACAAAAGGATTTGAATGTTGTTTTTCCGCACTATGATATTGAAGTTGTGGAAGTACAGGTACAGGCAAAGGAAGGATTAATTGATATTGAAGCAAAAGTAGCTAATCTGGGTAGTGTTTTGTTAAGCAATGTAGAGTTAGCGGTGAGTTATGAAAATGGAGGTGAATTTAGTGAAATATTAGGTTTTGATTTGGAACCTAATAATTTGTACGATTATCAATTTACTTCTAATATTAAATTAACACAACAAGTTTTGCCCGGTTATGTTTGTGTCAGGGCAATTTTACCTAATCAAATTGAAGATGAACACCCGGACGACAATATTAAGTGTGTTTCTTTAAGCAGCCAGTCGCTTGCATTTGACCCTTACCCAAACCCCGGGACTGATGAAATAAGAATTATGTTTAATTTAATGATTGAAGGCGATGCGGAAATAATTTTATATAACCAAAGAGGAGACAAGGTGAAAACAATTTTTTCAGGCCAGGCAAACACGGGATTAAACAGCCTTAATTTCAACATTAAAAATCTGCCGAATGGGCTTTATACTTATGTAATTATCAGCCGCGACCAGATGTTGACTAAGCGCTTTGTTAAAATGTAATTATATAATAATTATCCCTATATATTTTGGTGCATCAATTGATTTTCAGCATATCTTTTAGAGTCCTTAGAGATAAAATCAAATATTTCTTTTAAATCGGATACTGATAATTCAGTCCAGACTATTTTGGCCATTTTGCAATTTTTTCATCTGATTTTTTTTCTGAAAGAACTTTTCCTCTATTAGTATCTTTGATTCCTTTCCCAATTTTATCAGGTAAAATCATTTTATCTACTAATTCATCAATTGGAAATTTTTCAGGAAATAGTGTAATTGTTTTAAGTACATTTGCTTGAGTTAACATTTTGTTTTTATAATAATAAATGTAACAAAATGTGAAGTAAATACTATTTTAATATCTTGAGCTTACCTTATCCCTCTAATATTGGTAATTTTAAGAATATCATCCTCAAGTAAAATACTTTTAGATTTATCAAAAGGGTTGTATTCTTTTTGCGAATACTCTTTAATTGAAAAACTTCCTTTAATAATAGTAATATAAAACTTATTGGTAATCTTAGAATATTTGGCTAATGCATCGGAAATTATTTTATAATCTTTATCTCCGGGTTCAACATACTCAACATATAATGGCGTTTTATAAACCCGTATTTTATTTTTTTGTAAGCGGTATTCATATTTTGTTTGCTCCATATTTATTTCAATTCCAATAGCAGCTTTTACGTATGATTTTCTATTGTTTAACCTTACCGGTGCAAAATGCATAACTTTAAGTGAATCAATATCTTTTGTTTTAAAAATTTTAGTGTTTTTATTAAATTCTGTTCGCTGGTCTTCAATTGTAACAATATTCCCCAAAGTGTCAATATTAAAGAAAAAGTATTCTTTAACAATAAATTCCTTTAGTCCTGATTTCCTTTTTAGATACGCTTCAATATATCTTTTAAAATATGCATCAACAGTTTTTTTATTAGTAAGTTTTATTTTAGTTCGTACTGTATTTAATGGAAAATAAGAATGCTTGTGCTCAGTAGTTTTATCATTTTGTTTAGTAACATCGGTTTGTGTTCTTCTTTTTTCTGCCACTTTTTTTATAAGAGAATCATTTGTTTTGTTTAAGAAAAAAATGGTTTTCTCAAGCGAGTCTTTAACTCTTGAGAGTTCTGTTACGCTATTTTTTTCTATTTCTGCTTTATCTTTTACGTTTTCATTTTTTTCAACTAATATTTTACTTAAAGAATCATTTACACGAACTAACAAATTCAGGCTTTCCTCAACTGAGTCTTTTTGTTTATTCAATTGTTTGGATAACTCTTTTTCTCTGGCAATTTCCTGATCTTTTTTATTTAGTTGTTGTTTTTTTTGGGCTAACAATTTTTCAGTTAAGTTTAATTTGTTATTGGTTGTATATAATATGGCATTTAAAGAATCAAGTTGCTGTGTTATAAAAGAGTTGTCGGAATTTACTTTCATGTTTTCCGAATTTATAATTACTTCTCGATTTATAACCGCTAAATTATGAACAGAATCATATTTGTTTTGTAACTGTTCTTTAAGATTTTTATCAGCTTGCAATTCTATTTCTAACCGATTGTTTTTTTCTTTAATATGGTATAATGAATCTGTTAATAATGAAAGATTTGCGTGTAAGGTTTTTATTTTTTGATTAGCCTGTTGCAACAAATTGTTTAATTCTGATTTTTCAGATTTTAAAGCAATAATATTTTGTTCAATTAAAGTGTCTTTAACCTCTTTTTTCTGATTATTTAATTCAGCCGCTTCAACTTCAGATTGTAATATGGCAATTTGTTTTTCTAATTGTACTTTATTTTCTTGTTCTGAATTAATTTTAGAGTTTAAATTTATAAGTTGCTTATTGTACTTGTTAATGTTTTCTTTATATAGTTTATTTAAAGAATTGGTGGAATCTAATTTCTTGGTTAACCCTCTTTTTTCAACATAAAGCCGGGTTATTGTACTTTCGTAGTCATTGTTAAGTAGTTTAAGTTTTTCAAGTGCAGCGTTTTTTTCTTCAAGTAACTTATTATTTAAATTTCTTAACTTGTTTAACGAATCAATTGTAATTTGGAGTTTTTCCTTTTCAGTCTTTAAATCTTCAGTTTTAAGCCGAAGTTGTGTGATTTGTTGTTTAAATAGTGAATCAGATATATTTTTTACAGGGCTTACTGTAGGCTGTTTGGTTAATTTAACATTATTTATTTGTTCTTTTAGTTTAATAAGTTCTGCATTTTTGGTTTTAAGTAATAAACGGATTGAATCTAATTTATTCTGTAATAATGTGTGTTTGCCGGTTTCTTGAACAATAACAGTATCAGCAGGATTCTGCTGTTTTTTTGATCTCTGACGGCAGGCAAAAAGCATTATGCTAATTAATAAAAGAATTGCAACTTTATTTATTCCGGAAAATATCATAAAAATTTCAAATAGTTTATTGAAGATGCTAATTTAGTAAAAGGATGCAATCTTTTCAAAAGATTGTATCTTTGACTGATAACTAAATAAAATAGAAGTAATGCAATTGGTTTTCGCTACAAACAATAAAAACAAACTTCAGGAAATTAAAAATCTTTTAAACAATGATTTTAAACTATTAGGGTTAAAAGAATTAGGTTTTGAAGAGGAAATTCCGGAGGATAAATTTACACTTGAAGAAAATGCTTTACAAAAAGCTCATTTTATTCACCAAAAGTATAAAGTAAATTGCTTTGCAGATGATACCGGGCTTGAAGTAGAGGCTTTAAATAATCAACCGGGAGTTTTTTCAGCAAGGTATGCCGGCCCACAGAAAAATTCAAATGATAATATTGTTAAATTATTGAAAGAGATGCAGCCACATTCGAACAGAAAAGCCAGGTTTCGGACTATTGTTGCTTTAATACTCAATGATAAAGAATACCTATTTGAAGGAATAGTAAACGGGAAAATAGCAAACGAAAAAAGAGGAACTTCTGGATTTGGTTACGATCCTGTTTTTATACCTGACGGACACAAAAAAACTTTTGCAGAGTTAAGCCTTGATGAGAAAAATATAATTAGCCACAGAGCCAGGGCTTTTCAAAAATTAATTGGTTTTTTAAAGAGGAATTAAATGCAATCTTATATTGAACTACTGTATGCTGAGTTATTATTAATATCTAATTTCAAAGAACAACAATTCTTTATAAAAACATATAATAAAAAGTATAAAACAGAGTTTACCAATAATAAAAACTGTTTAATACAATGAAGAAATTTTTTTTAATTGCTTTGGCAACTTTTGTTGTCCAGCCATTTTTTAGTCAAATACAAATAGGGCAATGGAGAGAACACTTACCCTATTCAAATGCAAAATGCATAACTGCGTCAGCTGATAAAGTTTATTGCTCAACAGAACTAAGCCTTTTTTCATATCAAAAAACAGATGGAGAAATTGAAAAAATTAATACAATTACCGGATTATCTGATATTGAAATTTCAGCATTAAAATATAATAAAAGTACCGAAACACTGGTAATTGGCTATGCAAACGGCAATATTGATTTAATAAAAGACCGCCAAATACAAAATGTGTCTGATATTAAAAGAAAAGTAATAACCGGAAGTAAATCAATTAATAATATAATGTTTGTTGATAGCACTGCATACCTTTCAACAGGTTTTGGCATTGTTCTTTTAGATACTAAAAGCGGGAATATTAGCGATACTTATATTATTGGAGAAAATGCAACATATGTAAATGTTAATGAATTAGTACTGCAAGAAAACACCAATCTATTGTTTGCAGCCACAGATAAAGGTATTTTTTCGGCTGATTTCAATAACCCTAATCTAATTGATTATCAAAATTGGTTTCATTATATCTCTATTCCTAATTTTAACTCCAAATTTGAAAGTATAACCAATTTTAATAATAAAATATATGTCAGTTATGCCGGAAGTACAAATAATACCGATACTTTATATGTTTACGATGGTATAAACTGGAGTCATTTTGACAATACTATAAATAATATTGAACGGCTTATAGGTACAACTTATAATTTGTTAATTGTCCGTACCCCCAGTATAGAATATAGAGATACGGCCGGAAATTTTGTTCGAAAAATATTAGATTATGGTTTTAATCGGGCTAATCCGCGCGATGTCCTTTTGGAAGGAAACAACCTTTGGATTGCCGATAATACTTCAGGATTAGTTATTGGAACCAATTATAAGACTTTTGAATCTGCTTACCCCAACGGGCCTGTCGATTATAGTGCATTTAGCATGGCTTCGGTTAACGATAATTTATGGGCTGTTCCGGGTGGTAAATTAGTAACGGCAGGCAACACTTATTACCCTGCAAAAGCCTATTCTTATATCAATAATTCATGGAATTCTTATGATAGAAGTAATGAAGTTAACTTAACCGGTTTAATTGATTTTGTTCTGGTTAAAATCAATCCGCAAAACCCCGATAATGTATTTTTTTCATCCTGGGGCAATGGTTTGGTAGAGTTTAAAAATGGAGAATATGTAAAAACCTATAATGACACCAATACAAACGGGGCACTACAAAACATTCCGGGGCTACAAGCTCATAAATATATTAGAATTGGAGGAATGGCTTTTGATTCGGATAATAATTTATGGATGACAAATGCCAGTGTTCCTAATGCCATTGTGGTTAAAAAGCAAAACGGAGAGTGGCTAAATTTAAAATATTCACCCATTAGTAATAATACAAAACTTGGTAAAATAATAGTTGCACAAAATGGCGATAAATGGGTAATGATTCCCGGAACAGGATTATTTGTATTTAATGAAAATGGGACTATTGATGATGAAAGTGATGATGAATATAAACTATTTAGTGTAAAAGATGAGGATGGGAACATTATTTCAAATGATATTTATGCTATTGAACAAGATTTGGATGGAATAATTTGGGTTGGAACAAATGAAGGTGTTGTGGCTTATTATAATCCACAAAATGTATTTACCGGTAATTATTTTTATGCTCAACGGATAATTGTTGAGTTAGAAGCCGAAAATGCACAATATTTACTGGGAAAAGAAACAGTTACAGCCATTGCTGTTGACGGAGCAAACCGAAAATGGTTCGGGACAAATAACGGAGTGTTTTTAATGTCTGAAAATGTTGACAAAGAGATTTATGCTTTTGCAACCGACAATAGTCCATTGATTTCAAACAAGATTGTTTCTATTGCTATTAATGCTAATTCGGGTGAAGTATTTTTTGGAACCGATAAAGGAATTATTTCTTTCCGAAGTGATGCTAATAATGAAAATGAATATATTAACAATGTATATGTTTTCCCTAATCCGGTACGTTATAATTACGACGGGCCAATAACAATAACCGGGTTAATTCGCAACACAAATGTTAAAATAACCGATGTTGCAGGTAATTTGGTTTGGGAAACGGTTAGCAATGGCGGTGAAGCTGTTTGGAATGGTAAAAATTTTTCAGGACAAAAACCCCAAACAGGCATTTACCTTGTATTTTGTACAAATAGCGACGGTTCACAAACAGCAACCTCTAAAATTTTGATTGTTAATTAAAGCAATGTTACAAAAAACAAAAGGAATTGTTTTACATTATTTTAAATATACCGACACAAGTGTAATTGTTCAGGTTTATACTAAAAAGTACGGTCGGCAATCGTATATTTTTAGCGGTATTAGAAGCAAAAAGGCAAAAGGTAAAATAAACTATTTACAACCGATGAATTTGCTTGAAATGGAGGTTTATTATAAACCTAAAAGTACGATGCAACGGTTAAGTGAATTTCGGCCTGCTTATGCCTTTCAAAATATTCAGAACTCAATAATTAAACAAACCGAACTCCTTTTTTTGGCTGAAATTCTTTACAAATGCTTAAAAGAAGAAGAGTCAAATACTGAATTATTTGATTTTTTATTTCATAGTATTCAGTATTTTGACACTATGAAAATTGGCGAAACTGATTTTCACCTGCTGTTTTTAATACATTTAACTAAATATTTAGGGTTTTACCCGGCCAAAAACTTTAATCCTGAAAACAAATATTTTGATTTAAAAGAAGGTGTTTATTTTAACAGGCAAAACGGTGATAAACAGCGTTTAAATGGCAATACCAGTAGAATAATTTATTTACTCACAAATACAAGCCTGAATGAATTGGGGCAGTTAAATATTACTTCCGTTGAAAGAACAAAGGTGTTAGAAGCTATTGTTGATTATTATCAATATCATTTACTATCAGTTAAATCTATAAAATCGCTGGAGGTTTTGAAGACGGTTTTTGAATAATTAACCTGACCGAAAAGCTAATTTAAAGGTTGAAATTTATACTTTAACCTATCAACAAAAATAGAATCCAATCCTTCATGATGTAAAAGTAACTTGGCTCTTTTGAAAGAATTATAATCAAATGTAGTGCTGAAACTTATTTTATTCCAGACGTTTAACTTCAAATTTTTCGTGTTAATTTCAAAGTTTTTAGTAATAGTATCATTTTCGTATAACCATAATTTTATAAAAAAAGTATTTGGCTGTAGTTTCTTTTCAGGTAACACATTAATAGTTAAACTAAGCAAAACAGAATCTGATTTTGGAACAATACTTTTCGAAAAATATCTGATTTGAGAATTTTTATGTAAGCTATCTAATTTATAAGAATATCTGCCTTGTCTATATTTATGATTTGTTTTGTAAATTCCAAAATGTGCTAATTTATAATCAGGCGATTCAATAAATATTCTTTTATTTAACGGAACATTATATTTTAAAAAATATGTCCAATAGGCTTTTTTTGTCATCCCGTCGTAATGAATAATACCTCTTTTATATTGATCAACCTGAAAAGAGTTTAAAAAAATTAAGAAACCGATTATAATGAAATTAACTGTAACAAAAAACCATTTCTTTTTTAAAATAGTTTCAATATAAACAGCAAACGGAATAGCTAAAACACCATATGTTCCAATCATTGCCCTATTTCCAAATCCTACAAACCACCAACACCACCATGAGAAAATTATATATATAAACGTTATGAAAAATAAACTTATTGGGACAAAAAAAGAATTTAGCTTTTTACGCAGCAATACTATTCCTATAATTGAGAATATCATTATCGGGGTATATAGCAACCACCCGTTTCTATAACTAAAAAGTCCGTTTATTATCTGTGGGTTATTAAAGAAAAATCTCTCAGCACTTCCGTACGAAAAATACAAATACTTGTTTGTAACATATTTCCAATAAATAAACTGAGGTATCCAGACTAATAGAAATGACAGAATAATAATCAGGGATTTTTTGTAATTATTAACAAAATATAATACTCTGTTTTTTAAACTATTATAAGACCCGACTTTATATAATAAAAATATTAGAAAAATAAGAATATTGGTAGGCCTTATAAGCACTAATAATCCTCCAAGCAAACCAATTAAAATGCTGTTTAAATAGTTTGGATTTTCGTGCCATCTTATAATTAAATAAACAAAAACCACAATAAGTGAAAAGTTATAACTATGTACGGCTTCTCCTCTGAAAAGAATATAATATAATAAGTTTGTTCCGAAAATAACAGAAACAATTGTAATAGCTGTTGTCGTTTTTGAAAAGTATTTTAATAAAATTGCTTTTAGGAAAAAAAGGGCAATTGCTATATAGAATAAAAAACTTATGGTAATCGCCAATTTATAGGGCAGGGAATATCCGTTTGCAACATAATTACTATGTAAAGCATATTGATGTGCAATTAAAAAAAAAGGTGCGTACAAAAATGATAAACCCATAGAAGTTTTAATGCACCTTCTATTATTATATACAACCGGAGTCCATAAACGTTTTCTCGCTGCTGGCGTAATACTATTTAAATTTTCAAGGCCAATATCTTTATAAATAAAAGCAGCCGGCAAATATGCATAATAGCTATTAACATCATAAGAAAAAATCCTGCTTTCTTTTTCCCACGAAGCTCTGTTTTTAACTATGTTAGCTAAGATTAGGATAGTAAAAACTAACGTGATGTTTAAGAAATTGTTTTTAAAAAAATGAAGTATTTTTTTCACAAATTATGCTTTTTTTAAAATTCCATAAATAAATATAATCCAAAGTATTTTTAACGCATCAATGTTTTTAAATTTTTTCCCTTCCCCAAGATTACGCGGGAAATACTGTACAGGAACTTCAGCAATATTGTTTTTCTTCACACGTAAAGCCTTTATTATAAGTTCAGCTTCAAACCCAAACCTTTTTTCGTTTAAATTAAGTTTTTCATATAAATTTCTATGAATTAATTTATGCCCGCATGCCATATCGGTTAATTTAACATTTAATAATATAGAGGTTGTAAATGTAAATAACCGGTTAATAACATAACGTTTGTATGATGACAAAGGCCTTATAATGCCATGCAAATACCTTGAACCATTTATAAACTCAACATTTAAATCATTCATCGCAGATAACATTCTTGGTATATCTTTAGGTGTTAATTCCATATCTGCATCCTGAATCATAAAAACATCGCCTGACGCTTTTTGAATTCCTTTCTTTACGGAAGCTCCTTTTCCTGAATTTTTTTTGTTTTTAATAAGGATGTAATTTTTTTTATCAGATATATATTCTTCAACAATTTTAACTGAATTATCTTCTGATGCATCATCAACTATTATTACTTCCTTTTTTTCAACAAAATCAGGAAATGTTACTTTATCTATTTCCAAAAGTAATTTTTGTATAAATTCTTTTTCGTTGTACAAAGGAATAATGATGCTAAGTTTCATATTTTGCAATTAGTGCTTATTCTGTTAATAATTTATAAAATTTTGCCAAAATAAGTATAAATTTTTGAGAACTACCTTTAATATTAATTTATAAGAACATTAAAATTCAAGTAATAAATACAGACTTTTAATATGAATAACTAAAATATTTTTATTGGTATTTTGCATTAAAATTCTTTTTCCCTTCCTTTTTTAAAAAAAATATTAATAATAAAAATAACAAATGCTAACAAAATAAATACAAATTTAATAGAATAGGCTGTTGAAATGTAACCAACTGCTGGTGCTAATATGATAACAAAAAGCGATTTTAACTGACTGTCAATAGAAA
>JAADFW010000217.1 GCA_013152655.1 Chlorobiota bacterium | reverse complement strand
TACGATAAATTAAGAGAGAACTATGATTAAAATTATTGCAATAAATATACTTGATGACTGTAAGGATTATATTAGAAAGAATCTTCAAATTAATGAGCCATATATCCTTTACAAAAATTATAAACTAAGATACTCAGAAAATAAAAAACAATTCTTAATACAGAAATCAGAAAGTCTCATAAATGATGATTTTTTCAGTTACGACGATAAAAACAAGCAAACAAAAATTAATATAAGTGCGATAGTAGGGAAAAATGGTAGTGGAAAAAGTGCTATTATAGACATCATTTTAAGATTAATAAATAATTTGGCTTTTAGATATATTAAAAGTGAAAAAGCAAATATTAACTTTATCAAAGGAATACGAGCACAATTATATTTCTCGGTTAACAATAAGTTTTATTTATTACAACAAAACGGTGATTATGAGATAAATGTTGATTTGTTTCATCAAAACCACGAAAAACAGAGTTGGAATATTTTATCTAAAAGCAAAGCTAAAAAGACATTAGGTGAGTCTTTTTTCTATACAATTTTAATGAATTATTCTCTTTATGCTTTTAACACTTTGGAATATAAAGAAGAATGGGAACAACCAGAAAATGAAGATTCTTGTTGGTTAAAAGGTCTTTTCCATAAAAACGATGGCTATCAAACACCTGTTGTATTGAACCCAATGAGAACCGAAGGGAATATAAACATTAATAGAGAAAATAGTTTAGCAAAAGATAGATTGATTTCATTGTTTTTCAATGAAAAAGATAATAAAAATTCAATTTTTACTTCTATTAATGAAACAACAAAAGTTAATTCAATCTCACTTAAACTTGATAATGAAAGCGTAGAAAGAAAATTTGAAAAATTTATATCAGATTGGGGAAATGAACAAAAAAAAGAACTTTCATATGAGTTTGTAAACAAAATAACATCCCAAATTATTAAAGAATGGCAAAAGAAATATAATTTTAAAGCTATAAAGCAAAATGATAAAGCATTCAAACTTGCTACTCAATATTTAGCCTATAAGACATTGTCAATTTCTAAAACCTATGGTAATCAATTTGAGAATTCAATTTTGTCTATTGCCCAAAACTCTAAGTTGAATAATATTCTAACATCTAATGAACTTTCGTCAATTGAAAAATTCATAGAAGAATTAGATAAAGAATCCAGTCATATAACTTTCAAGCTTCGTCAAACTTTGGCTTTCTTAGTTTATAGGCATATATCGGTTGGTGATAAAGAACTAAAAATTACGATTGATGATTTTTCAAGAATAGTTGCTAAACATATAAATAATAAATGGGAATATAT
Organism: Chlorobiota bacterium; assembly: GCA_013152655.1. GTDB lineage: Bacteria > Bacteroidota > Bacteroidia > Bacteroidales > B39-G9 > JAADFW01. The sequence goes on along the minus strand of JAADFW010000217.1, from coordinate 1,826 downwards.
AAATTTCGTCCCTGCACCATTTATTAAAACAGAAATAATACTTGAAAACACAAATACAAAAGAAAAGTTTCAATTTTCAAAGCTTAGCTCTGGTGAAAGACAAATGATTTATAGTGCCAGTAGTATTCTTTATCATATTAGAAATATTAATTCAATCAAAGGAAATAGAAGAAGAATAAAATACAGAGAATTAAATATAATTCTTGATGAAATTGAATTGTATTTTCACCCTGAGTTTCAAAGAAAATATATTGATTATTTAATAAAGAGTGTTAATGGTTTAAACCTCAAAGAGATAGAAAGTGTTAATATTATTATGTCTACACACTCGCCATTTATTCTTTCAGACATACCTGAGTCCAATGTGTTATTTTTAAGTGAAGGTAAATCACAAAAAGGAATTAGTGAAACATTTGGAGCAAATATTCATACTTTATACAAAAACAATTTTTTCCTCGAAGGTATGCCTATTGGTGAATTTGCTAAAAATAAAATTAAAAGACTGTTTGAGAAAACTAGATTAATTAAAGGACAAGATTTGGAATTATATAATGAGATTAGATTAGTTGGAGAACAACTTCTAAGAACACAGCTTCTTAAATTATATAATCAAAATTCTTCTGGTAATTTGATTAATAAAATTACTCAGTTAGAAAATGAAGTTAAAATATTAAGAGAAAAAGTAAATGATAAGAATTCAGGTAAATAATATCGAAGAAATTGCAGGTGATTTTGTAAAACGGATAGAAAAATCTGTTATTAAAAATAAATTGTCAAAATCTGAAAGAAAAAAAACAAAATCGTTACAAGATGGAAGCGTGCTACAACAAAGAATATACAAATTATATACTTGCCCACCAGAAGAATTAAAAGACGAGTCTGATAAATTTGATACTTACATTAATACTCTTGGTTATACAGATAAAAAGAAAAATAATTTAATACAAAAATATTTTGATTATGATAAAGTAATTAATTATATACTAGACGGAGTAGAGCATTCATACTGGTTGATGAAGAAATTAGATGTTAGAGTGTGCCCTTATTGTAATCGTTCATACACATTTACTATTTATAAGGATAATAAAAAAATAAGACCTCAATTTGACCATTTTTACCCCAAAGACACTTATCCATTCTTGGCTTTATCTTTTTATAATTTAATCCCAAGTTGTCCAGTGTGTAATCACACAAAGAAAACAGAAGAAATTGATATTCATCCTTACATTGAAGGCTTTGATAATAAGTGTAAATTCAGAATTGATAAAATTGAAAAGTGTATCCTTAATGATGATTATGAAAAATGGGAAATATTTTTTGATGATGAAACAGACGACAAAAAATTTTTCAAGAACATTAAACATCTAGCTTTGAAAGAACAATACAATGAACATAAAGACTTTATTTCAGAAATAGTTTTCAAGGCAATATCTTATAATAGTGAAGTTTATAAATCTGTTATTGAAACTTTTACCCATCAAGGCTTGACAGAAAAAGAAATGAATTTACTAATTTTTGGTACATATTTGGAAGAAAATGAAATAGGATTAAGACCATTATCAAAATTATCAAAAGACATTATTGAACAAATAGGTATTGAATGAAGAATAACGAACCGCCAACAAAGGCTATACGTAATGCGGGCAAAGTGCTAAATATGTATATTTTAGCATTAAATAAAATTAGTGATAATTTGAAAATTAATCGTTTCAAAATCCCGCACTACGCATAGCCAAACCGTTGTTAAAGCAATGTGATTAACATAAGAAAATAAGAAATAAACTATAACTATTTAGAAACGATTTACAGATAAACAGACATAAGTG
>JAADFW010000216.1 GCA_013152655.1 Chlorobiota bacterium | reverse complement strand
AGCCCGCTTTTTTTGTCAGGACAATTACTGCGCTCAAACAAAAAACCCATTGGGATAATAAAACTGGAAAGAACCCTGGATCAAGGAACAAATATTTTATTGACGCACCGGATCATCCGTAAAGATCAAGACGACGATCAAGCTCAAAAAAAGTCTGTAATTTGATTTGGCACAAAACCTAAAAACCTTGTGCCGATAAATAACTGCTAACGGTGCGGCTATGCGGCGTGCCGCATCATTATTACTATTTTTTCAATATGTAAATGTATTAAATTATGGAACATAATTTTCATGTTTACAACGAACTGCGGCATGGCGTATAGCCATTGTTAGCCGCTGGGCTTTATTCATAATATTCTATTTTTCTAGTCACGAGATAAATTGGTATAAATTTTTTCTCCTTTGCAAAATGCTGTTTCATAAGAACTTTTTTTTCAATCCAATTTCCATAATTATCAAAGGAATATTCATTTTTTAATTCGCGATATAATTTAGAATTTTCGTAATATTTAATCGAGACAGGATTTAAGTGCTTATCGAAGTTTCTTTCTTCTTCAATCTTTTTATTTTTAAAGTGAGTTATTGTCTTGATTCTATTTTGTTCGTCATACCGATAGGTTGTTTTCATTTCACCGAACAACTCTGATTTATCAACCGATTCGATTATTTCGTTGTTTTCGTTGTATTTATAATTACTTAAATATTTATTGCCGTCAGTATCAAATTTTATTTTCGAGAGCACTTTTCCTTTTTCATTGTATGTGTATTTATTGATTCCGTATGAAGTGTCGTTGTTTTGAATACTTGTTGATTTGATAATATTACCCATGCTGTCATATTCAAAACTTGTGCTAAAATGCAGTGTGTCATTAAAACTGGCTTTTGCTAAAATCAATCTGCCTGTACTGTCATATTTTGAAATGTCAGTCGACTTTGACCGCATTAGTAAATTCTCATTAATAGATTTGATTCTCTGCGCTTTGTCATTATAACTATTCTTAGTAAATTGCTCTAACTTCCCGAAATTATCAAAGTATTCTTGATATATTATTTTTCCAAAATCCGAGTATTCCTTTTTAAATTCAATAATTGGTTTATCAGTTAGATTATTTTCAAAATCAGTCACATTGGCTTTAAATTGAGAAAGGGTTTTTACCTTGTCCAGTAAATTATCTCTATCCCAATCATTTTGAAAGTCTTTGAGTCTAGGTTCTCTATCAATATTATCTGAACAACTTGCAAATAGGATTAATCCAAATATTAATACTGTAATTGTTTTCATTTTGGTGTTTTTTCAGCCTTGCGGCTAACGGGTTGAAAATATGGCACGTAGCCGTTACATTGCAGGGTTTTTGTTAATTGCTTATATGTTATTGTTACTACTCATTTTTCTTAAAAACAACTAAACCGGCTATGGGCTATGATTTGCTGTTATAGCCAGTTTTATTTGTTGTTATTAATTAAATCAAAGTATCTAATCGTATCTTGCAAAATGATACTATCAGTTTCGCTATTGTCTTTATAAAACTTAACCCCTTTTCTCAGATATATCAAGCTGTCATTAATTACTATTTTATGGTCTATGTATTCATCCCTAAATTCATCATCAGATAGTTCTTCACCAAATCGTTCTATTTCGTAGATTATTTTAAGAGAATCAGGAATGGAATAAAGCCCTATCCAGAAACTACCCCAAGTTTGGCCACCGTCACCACCCGATGTGGTTCCTGTAATCATATAATTGGCGTCATCTATTTTTAATATTTTTTCAATGTGAATACCGCCTATCCCAACATGAAATACTTTTCTCAAGATATTATCCAGGTAATAATAACCCCCCTCCTTATGCCAAACTGGAAGAAGATAGCCGATGTTCTCAAATCCATTGTCAACCATTATAATGAGAATTTTATTGTCAAATTCAATGAGCCCGTTTTTTAATGTAGAAAATTGCACATATCCTATCGGGGAAATATAATTCCGATTAGAATTCTGGTTGAATGAGATCTTTTCAAATCTTTTACTAACTAGCTGACCTTTGGAATCAAATTTAACAAGGGCATTTAATAGAGTTATTGAATCAATATGAACTTTTTGAATAGTGTTGGTCGGAACCAATCTCCTATAATAGAGACCCTTTTTAATCAATAGATTGGAAATACTATCCAATCCATAATATAACGCTTCGTCCAACAATGATGTATCATTAATATAATTATATGAAGTTGTATTGCTATCCAAATATTGTATTAATTCCAAAAACTGATTTTTTTTATTGTTATAGTTTTTGATGAACAGTTTATCAGGATGTATTTTATTCAGTTGGTATTTAGCAAGTTGGTATTTAGCAAAACGAAATTCTTTTAACGAATTATGTAAATACTCTTTATACGGTTCCTCTACATCAGGAATAAAAAAAATGGGAATTTTAATTCTATTCCTATTCCATGAATAAAATGGGCTATCATCTTTCATAATACTTAAATAATACCCAACACACTTTACATTTTCCTTAGCTATTACCAGTCTTATTTTTTCACTAGATGTAACTTTTTTATATAATAAACCTCGACATGAAAATCCATATTTACCCTCATGACTACTTGATGTTTTTTTAATCCTAATGACTGTATCAAGATTGTTGAATATCAATGAATCGTTTGAATACATTAAGAATTTGCAAAAAATCGTATCATCTGAAAGTTTTTTTAGTCCAAGTTTAAATCTAAAACTATCTTGATTAGCCACTAAGAACAATTCTTCCCCAAGGTTTAATGAAAATTTTGGGGCCTTACTATTTTGTTGAGCTGACAAGGTATCGGCATTAATTTGAACATGGGTTGAGATTATTGAATTATCTGCTCTTTGAGTATTTCTCTTTGTGTATATGTTATATGAAAAGAGATTGACAATGATTATAACTACAATTAAATTAAATAAATAGTATCTCATATTTTATTTATATTATTTTTCATTTGCACGGGAGATTAAATTGGCTATAACGTTCGCGGCTATGTTACGTGCCGCTTATCAATACTAATTTTTAATATAAAAATTAATGTTCAAATTTACTAAAAATTTCTCTGCGAAGCACTTAGGTAAGGCATGGGATATAGCCTTGGTTAGCAGTTGTTTTGTTTCCC
>JAADFW010000215.1 GCA_013152655.1 Chlorobiota bacterium | reverse complement strand
TTGTAAAATGGAATATACTTTTCGACTTCAAAATCAGATAATTTCAGATATATCTATTTTAATAATTTATTTTTATTTTTCAATTGTCAGTTCCTGTCCCGAAACAGTTTCAGGATGGAACGGCATGAAAAAAAATCATTGTTGAATATGTTAATAATTATTTTTATCATGCTTGTTTCATTTTTCGTTTGTAAGTTCAATTAAATATTGTCCGTACTTATTTTTTCTTAACGGTTGAGCTAATTTCAGTAATTGATTTTTATTAATATAATTCATGTTATATGCAATTTCCTCAATACAAGCTACCTTAAGCCCTTGGCGTTTTTCAATAGTTTCAACATATCTTCCTGCATCTAAAAGCGATTCGTGTGTTCCGGTATCTAACCATGCATATCCTCTACCCATTAATTCTACTTTTAACTGGTTTCTATTTAAATATTCCTGATTTACCGTAGTAATTTCCAGTTCACCTCTTGCCGAGGGTTTTATACCTTTTGTAATTTCAATTACACTATTGGGATAGAAATATAACCCTACTACCGCATAATTTGATTTTGGATTTTCAGGTTTTTCTTCAACGGTGGTTACATTGCCATTTTCATCAAAAGTTGCAACGCCATATCTTTCCGGGTCTTTTACGTAATACCCAAAAACAGTCGCTTTGTTTTCTACTTCCACATTTTTAACCGAATCGGCTAATAAACCGGTTAATCCGTGCCCGTAAAAAATATTATCACCCAAAACTAAGCAAACGTTATCATCACCAATAAACTCTTCACCAATTAAAAATGCTTGAGCCAGTCCGTCAGGGCTTGGTTGTTCTTTATAAGTAAAACTCATTCCTAAATCTTCACCGGAATCTAACAAATTCTTAAAAAACGGTAAATCAACAGGTGTTGAAATTATTAAAATTTCTTTTATGCCTGCAAGCATTAATACCGATAAAGGATAATAGATCATGGGTTTATCATAAACCGGCAATAATTGTTTTGAAACTCCTTTGGTTATTGGGTAAAGTCTGGTACCACTACCTCCTGCCAGAATTATTCCTTTCATATTTTTTGTTTTATTAATTAGTAATTAATGATTGGTGAGCTATTTGAATTGTGTTATGATGTACTTTTACTATGTGACCAGAACTTGCTTGTGTTACAGAATATTAGCTTTTAGGGTCATATATTTTAAACATTATTTAATTGTAAGCTCCTATTATGAAACAATAAAGTCTATTTCAAAATTGGATATTTCTTATAGAATTTCAACAATTCCATAGTTTCGTTTATTAATTTAGTCCTGACAAATTTTTTCATTTCGTTATCCATTAATTCACCCAAGCCTTGCAACAAGCCTTTATTGCTTATCGATTCAAGTCGATAAATACACTTTTGAAGGTAATCTGCAAGAAGCATGTTCATTCGGAATTCAACAATATTAGCGTTTACAGGTGTTTGATTTTTCATAAAGAACCAACAATCAAAAATATCCCTGTTTGTCATAGAGTTTCTGTCAAGTAAAGCACACAATTTATGAGCAAACATATCAGGCAGAATCATTACTTTCATATTGATGCCTAACAAATTCTTTATTTCATACCGATTGTCAAACCGGCGGTTTGAAATCTCTACTTTTAATTTCCTTTCGCCAATTCCATAATCAAGTACAACAAGAGGGCCATAAAACTTTTTAGCCTCATCGTAAATTGTACCATATTTTAATAGTATTTTTCTTACTTTCCTATAAACAATTTCTTCTTTACCGGTATTAATCAGATTAAAATCCAAATCAATAGAAAAACGTGGTAACTCATAAAAAAACATTAGAGCCGTACCTCCTTTAAAACCAAGATAATTAGCTAATTCAATATCAGTATAAATATCTTTCAATATCTGTAGTAAAAAGAATTTATGCTTATTAATATCAAACATTTTGCAAAATATTTTTCACCCTCTTTGTCAAAGTATTAGATTGATAAAGTGGTAGAAGTTTAATGACAAACTGTTTATTTAAAGGATTTAAGTTATCGAAAAAGTAATCTTTTTCAAGATATATGAGGTCTAAAAATGCCCGCTCAGCAGAAGCAATATTTATTTGATTATTCTGTCTGATAACTCCATTCGTATTTACAAGAATACTTCCTTTAACTTTACGGAATACAAGTTCTTTATTTTCAACCTCAATTTTTCTACTTAAATAACTAATGGATGTAATCCGTGTATCATATTGAAATATTATTCCGGCTTTTTGTAAAACGTATTCTAACGATATATAAGATGGAGTATAAACTGTGCATGCTAATTCTTCTACATTATAATCAGATTTTGTATAAATGCCTTTTCGGGGATTTTGCAGTTTACCTGTTCTTACATAATAATTCAGTTTCTTATTGAGCGATTGAAAGTTTGTTTCACCAATCAGCATGGAAATATCATTTAAACGAAATACAGTCCTGTTATTTTGAAAAATTGTCAATAATACATTGTTTTTTTTATTATAGGAACTAAACATTCTAATTATTTGTATTTTCAGTTCACAAATTTAGATAAAAAATCCAATTTTTCTTTACTTTACATGAAATTTGCAGTACATTCTACCTGGATATTTATAAACCCAAACTATGATTACCCATACTGCTCCTCATAATACTTCTCATATTCCCCTGAAATAATATTTTCCAACCATTTTTCATTTTCCAAATACCATTTTACCGTTTTATCAATTCCTTCTTTAAACTGAACTGACGGTTTCCATCCTAATTCATTTTCCAGTTTTGTACAGTCAATGGCATACCGCAGGTCATGACCGGCACGGTCTTTTACAAAGGTTATCAGTTTTTCAGATTCACCTTCCTGTCTTCCGAGATGCTTATCCATAACTCTGCATAAAGCTTTTATTAAATCAATATTTGTCCATTCGTTTTTTCCACCAATGTTATATGTTTCGCCAACTTTACCGTTATGAAAAACAGTATCAATAGCTGATGCATGGTCTTCTACATAAAGCCAGTCGCGAATATTCTCACCTTTCCCGTAAATTGGAATGGGTTTGTTATTTTTAATATTATTTATGGAAAGGGGAATAAGCTTTTCAGGAAACTGATTAGGTCCATAATTGTTGGAACAATTTGTAATTACTATTGGCATTTTATA
>JAADFW010000214.1 GCA_013152655.1 Chlorobiota bacterium | reverse complement strand
TTTGGATTTATAAATTTAATTTTCTATTAATGTAGTAACATAGGATTTACATATCAGGATATTAAATAACCTTTATCAAAACTTAAATGAAATGAAAAATTACGTTTTCAATTATTTGACACTTATTTTGATTTATATTGTATTTTTCTTTGTCATTATTAATCATCCTATTACAAATTCTAATGTCAATTTCTTTACATATTTTGGATTGATTTTAATGACTATTTCTTTATTTTTTTTCACATTAGCGAGGATAAAACTTGGTAGTTCATTTCAAGTATCAGCTGCAGCAAATAAATTAATTAAAGATGGCATTTATAAGGTAATTCGTCATCCTATATATCTTTTTGGATTTACATTTATAGTAGGGTTTATCGTATTCATTCAGGAATTTTATGGGCTTCTATTTTTAATAGGCTTAATTTTATTGCAAATGAAACGAATAAAAAAGGAGGAGCAAGTACTTGAAGAGCAATTTGGAAAAGAATATTTGGACTATAAAGAACATACCTGGTTCTAAATCTAATCAGGTACATTATGAAAAATAAAAGAATAAAAATCATTTTGGCGACAGTAGCAATTATATTGCTTATTCCTTTCATTGCAATGCAGTTTACAGATGAAGTATCTTGGGGAATCTTAGACTTTGTAGTAATGAGCATTTTATTGTTAACTACAGGTTTTCTAATCGAACTTGTGATTCGGAAAGTGACGAAAATAAAGTACAGAATTGCTCTTGGCATATTAATTATTATTGGATTTTTAATCACTTGGGTAGAGCTTGCTGTTGGAATTTTCGGTACGCCATTTGCCGGTAATTAGAAAACAAAATAGTGTGTTTAACAATATAGTAATGGGATAAACAGTATGAAATAGGTGGATAAAAGGAGTTGTATGCAAGTGTAAAAAGATTCCTTAGAACAACCAAATAAAAAAAAGAGGACAAAAAACATCTAAAAATTAGCAGATAGCCAATTTTATGTTCTACATTTGCAAAATAATTACATAAACAGATGTTAAAATGGTACTAGAAATCCGCTTCAATAACTTTTTCTCCATAAAAGATAAAGTAGTACTCGAATTTAGGGCTGCAAATATTAAATCGGCAAATGCAAAAATGCTGGGCAATAATATTTTTGAACAAAGCAAAACCAATATATTAAAAACTGTAATTATTTACGGAGCCAATGCCTCAGGCAAAAGCAATATTATAAAAGCCATACGGTTTTGCAATGCTATGGTCTTTGAGTCACACAAACACAACGAAAATACAGTTTACAATTTTCTACCATTCAAATTTGAAGGGTACCCAGCCAAGCCAAGTTCCTATTTTATTCGCTTTGTAAGTAATGACATTGAATATGAATATTCATTCTCGTTAACACGCACAAAAATTATTACCGAAAGTTTATATTATTACCCCAAAGGCAGAATTGCCAAAATATTTACCCGCGATGAGCGTTTGGGAAAAACCAAAAAAGAAAAATATACTTTTGGAAATGTCATTAAGCGACCTTTTGATGTGGCTGAAAACACATCGGACAAGACCTTGTATATTTCGCGTGCCAGTCAGATGGACAGAAGTATTGCAAAAGAAATTTTCAACTATTTTCATAATCAATTTATACTTAATTATCTTGGTTTTGGGGTTTCTGCCATCGAAAATATTACTAATAAAAACAAGAAGCAACTTATCGAAGCCCTTAAAATTGCTGACAGCGATATCGAAGATGTAAAAATTAAATTGCTGAAAAAACCTGGCAAAAATATCCATGCCGATCTTTCCAATATGACACTGAAAGTTGAAGATATAGTACAGGAGCATTTGCAAATAAAAACCTATCATAAAGCTGCACCCGGAGCGGCTTTCGATTTTATTACAGAAGAATCACAAGGAACTATTAAGTTGTTCTTTATTATGCTTACTCTACTCGATGTAGTGAAGAATAACAAGGTATTGCTTATTGACGAAATTGAAGAAAGCTTACACCCGAAAATAATAGAATATATTTTCAATCTGTTCAGAGCAGGCGAAAAAGCGCAACTGCTTTGCACAACCCATAACACACAGTTTTTGGATTTGAAGAAGTTCCGTAAAGACCAGATCTGTTTTTCAAACAAAAAACAGGATGGTTCTACCGATGTTTATTCATTATACGATTACAACGATTTCCGCGATACCATGGATTTGGAAAAAGCGTATCTGCAAGGACGGTTCGATGCTATACCAATAATTAATGATTCATTCTTACAATTAAAGTCTTTATTGAATGAGTAGAAAACGGCAGGCATCGAAAGGTAAAAAAATAAATCCGACTTATTGGGTGTTTTGTGAAGGTAAAACTGAAGAAGAATACATCCGCTTTCTACGTTCCGAATATCGCTTGCCTATTGAAATAATACCTAAAATTGCTGGAAGCAACATTGACAAGCCATACATCAAAAAGTACAAAAGAGGAAAACCCTCACATAAAAAAGATAAGGACTTTTTAATTTATGATGCTGATGTACCCGAAGTATTAGATAGATTGAAAAAAATAGAATCAGCTTTATTGATTACATCCAATCCGGCGATAGAATTGTGGTTCTTGCTGCATTATAAGAATCAAACGGCATATATAACTGAAAGCAACTGTATCAGAGAATTAAGTAACCGCAACCGGAATAGTTATAAAAAAGGTTTTATTGATAACCCGTTAAAAAGTAAATTGATAGAAAGACGAAAGGAAGCTTGCGACAGATCGAAACGATTTAAACTATACGACAATCCGTCAACCAATATGCATATTTTCATCGAAGTTCTTGAAAATACTAAAAGAAAAAATGAGTGATAATTAAAAATATAAAGAGCCGACCCTCTGGGTCGGTTCCTTATATTGGGTTCATGGTTCTACCCTGAGGTTTAATACCTTTTATAAAGTACTTTTCTATTAGAAGTTCCCTATATTAATAGGAGAGTTAAAGATATTCTCACTGGGTAGCACCGCAATACTATACTATGCCCCTGATACAAAAGTTTTTATAAACTTTTTATCAACAACGAGGACAAAACTCCAAATAATATCGTATTATTGTACCTAATTATCCAAATCCAATTAATAAAAGGGTTTAGTGTAATAAAACTTTAACTATTAATTTATTTAAAAAAGGAGGTTAAAAT
>JAADFW010000213.1 GCA_013152655.1 Chlorobiota bacterium | reverse complement strand
CAGAGAATGTTGCTGAAATAGTATGATTGGCAACTACATTTGTAAATGTATATGTCTGTCCGGAATTTGTTGTAACCGTTTCAGGATTTCCGTCAACTGTTATACTTTCAATTTTGTATCCTGAACTTGGTGTAATTGTGTAAGCCTGACTTCCACCTGAATTAACTGAAGTTACACCCAAAGGAGTTATACTTCCGTTTGAACCTGCACTTGAAGTTATTGTAAATAATGTTGCTGAATTTTGAACAGTAACATTCCCGCCACTTGGTATTACATTTGCTCTTATATAATTTACACCGTTATTGGTAAATGTAGTTAAGGATTTAGTAACATTATCTTGAGTAAAAGTAACATTATTCCAATTATTAGGTACTTCAATATCTGTAGTTAATGGATAATTATAAATAGTGTTATCAAGCCCGTCATTAACACTAATAATAATTTGATTTGCTGTACTTGATACAACATTAAATGTAAAATTATCCCTCTCTTTAATATATCGTGTTACGTTTCCAATAGTTTCAACCCAAATATCATTGTTATCAGATTTATTTTTTATCCATTGCGCAAGAGCTGTTAACCATTGATTGGAAATAGGTAAATATGAACCTTGACTTAATGCAGCAGCTATTTCAGAAAAAGGTAAAACTTCGTGACCCTGGAATATTGTCCATTGACCGTTATTAATAGAATTCTGAGTAAATGTTTCGTAGTTAGCAAGTTCATCTAAATCATCACTTGGCGTATTTCGAGGTAAATTAAACTCGGCTTGTTTACTATTTAAGGCATACCAAGCATTTCCACTTATAGATGAGGGATTTGGTGTAGTTCCGATAGCCCTTCCATTTTCAAAATATTTTTTTGTAACATTATCTACCTTAGCATTATGTTCCGTATACGGATAAGCAAATGAAATTACTTTTTCACCAATTTTTTGTTCAATTAAAATTTTTGATTGATATAATTCATAAGTAATAGTGTTGGGTGTCTGTTCGTCTCCAACCGGCATACTCCTTAAATGAGGATGAGTCATTGTATGCGCTGCCATTTCGTGACCTTCCTGAGCCATTTCCAAGAATTGCCACCAAAGACCGTAACGCCATTCGGGAACACTATCGTGAATAGAACCGGCAAGAAGAAAGAATGTTCCTTTAAATCCAAATTGATTCAAAATTGGTCGAGTATTAATATATTGAGATATATAAGCATCGTCAAAAGAAAATGAAAAAGCCGATTTTTTATCACCCGCCCATTTCTTAACAACTATAGCACCCGCATTGGTAGTAGAATTTGTTTTATTTATAGATTGTTTTTTGTCAATCGTTTTACTTATTCCCCAGGTATTTGAATTAAACAAAAAGATGAGAGACAGCAAGAGAAATAAGAAATTGCTAAAAAATGATTTTGTAGATTTATTCATAATAATGAGTGTTTTAATGTATTAAATTGAGAAAATAATGCCAATGAAACATTTTCTGTGTTTTATATTTGTTAAATTCCTTCATTTTTTAATTATTTTCTAAAGTTTTATCTATTATTCTGTTAATAAATACAAAATACGAGCCAAAGATTTAATTAAAATAAAATGTTGAAGATTAAAACTTTAGAATTGAAGTAAGTGTAACTTTTACACGTAAAATGTGTCTTCTTGAGAAAACCAGGTTCCGTAAATTCTATAAATTTAACTGGTTTTTATCTTTTTGAGCTGGCATTAAAATTGTTATATAATATTGAAAAAATTAGGGATTAGAAAAATGAATTTAGATTTATTTATGTCAAGTATTCAAACAATAGTTTTAATTTTTACAGGAGCTATTCTTTATTTAGAATTTTTTGTCGAAGACCAGGATTTTTAAATAGCTTACAATAAGATGAACCTTTTATTTTTACTTAGCATAACTATTAGTTTAATTTTAGTAGCAACGGTTACTAAAAAACTATATGTGATTAACAGAGAAAGAAAAGAACTGAATAAATTATTTCTCTAAATAATTATTGGACACTTCCCGCCCTATTAATTTTACAAATAATATAATTCCTCCACTCATTCATTTTGTATAAATATATTATCTTAACGAATATGATTCGTAAGATTATACACATAGATATGGACGCTTTTTTTGCTTCCGTTGAACAGAGAGACAATCCCGAATACAGGGGAAAACCCATTGCCGTAGGTAGTTCAAAAACACGGGGTGTTGTTATGACCGCAAGTTACGAAGCACGAAAATTCGGTGTTGGTTCCGCAATGTCTTCACAATATGCACTAAAATTGTGCCCGAATTTAATATTTGTTCCTTCACATTTTGACGCTTACAAAGAAGCATCAAAAAAGATGAAAGAAATATTTTTTCGTTACACAGATCTGATTGAACCTGTTTCAATTGATGAAGCATTTTTGGACGTTACTGAAAACAAACTAAGTATTCCTTCAGCCACAGTAATTGCAAAAAAGATAAAACAAAACATAAAAGATGAATTAAATTTAACAGCTACAGCCGGTGTTTCAATAAATAAATTCCTTGCAAAAGTTGCCTCCGGACTTAATAAACCTGACGGGTTGAACGTGATTAAACCGGGTGAAACCGAGAAGTTTATTGATCAACTTCCAATAAAAAAAATCCCGGGAATTGGTAAAGTAACAGGGAAAAAATTTGAAACACTTGGTGTTAAATTAGGTAAAGACCTAAAAAAATTGGACCTGCAATTTTTACTGAACAAATTCGGTAAACAGGGTAAGTATTTTTATAATGTTGTCAGGTGTATTGATAACAACCCGGTAAAGACAAACCGAATAAGAAAATCAATAGGAGCAGAGCTGACATTTAGCGAAGACATTGATGATATAGGAACAATGCTTTTAAAGTTAGAAGAAATTGCAGGAATTGTTGAAAAAAGAATGAATAAAATAAATTCTTACGGTAAAACGCTAACATTAAAAGTTAAGTATTTAGACTTCAAACAAATTACAAGGAGTAAAACACTTAAAGAAAAAGTTAAAACAAAGGATGAATTGTTTGAAATATCAAAAAAACTTCTTTCTTCAAACAATGTAGAAAAAAGACCTGTAAGACTACTCGGAATTTATTTATCAAATTTAAACGATAAAAAAGAGAAACACTAATTAACTCCAACTAATATGAAAGAGTCACAACACGTCGAAT
>JAADFW010000212.1 GCA_013152655.1 Chlorobiota bacterium | reverse complement strand
TTTGTTTATCCATATATCGTTTCTAAATAGTTATAGTTTATTTCTTATTTTCTTATGTTAATCACATTGCTTTAACAACGGTTGGGCTATGCGTAGTTTGGGATTTTGAAACGATTAATTTTCAACTTACCACTAATTTTATTTAATGCTAAAAACTTAAATATTAACACATTACCCAAATTACGTATAGCCTTTGTTGTAGCACGTAAAAATTTAAAGTTCCTATATTATAGATATACAAAATTCTTTTTCCCTTACAAGTTTTAGATTAAAGAATTAGAATCCACCAATCGCAATATTATTCAATGCTTCAGACATTCTTATTGATATTGTATATATATCTTCCGCCTTTGAGATACTTGGATTCAATTTACTAATTAATAATTCTGTTAAACTGTCTACTAGCTTTTCTGCTTCTGCTATACGGTCAATATTGCTTATATCCTTAAAATCACCTATATAATAGTCTAAAATTAATACCATTGCTACAGCTTCTTTAAGCAGTTGTTTTGATGATATATCTCTAAGTTCATTTGCTAAACTATTATTTAAATTTCTCGGATCAGCTCTTGTTTCATTTCTACATATTAATATATTCGTTACAATTGCCGCAGAAACACTTAATTCCTTTTCGGAATAATCATGCTTTAACATGTCTTTTAAAATAACTGATATAATATTATAGATTGAGGCAATAATAGCTTTTCTTCCCTCAACCAAAGCTACTTGGATTTTCTTCTTTTTAAAAAACATAGTCTATTATTATTTTTTTAAGTTTACATTATTATAATTTTATGCGAAACTGGTTTGGAGCTTGCTGTTACTATTTACAGATTAATCTTTAATCAATATAGCACATACTACTTCACGTTGAAGTTGTGTGTTTAAACACTCACGCTCCTATCCAGATTCTCAATAGCTTTATTTGAGAACACAATCAATCCATTTGAATTTATAATCTTTGTAAAATTTTTAATTGTTAATTTACCTTTTTTAATTTTCATAAATCCTTTTAAAAGTTCTCTTGTTGTCAACAAACCATAATAGTTTAATTTTGCATCCTTAATTCTATAGCTATCAAAATTTTGGTTAGTTTTAGCGTTATTCCATACAATTATTGGATGCATTAATTTTCCTGAATCTTTGTGACGCTCTGTATATTTTTTTGCTTGAAATAATTCATTTTCAGCAGGTAATGAAGAATTTTTTACTTCAATTCCTATTAAATTAGTAGCAGTTTTCACTATAACATCTATATCTCTAGTTGATTTAGGTTTAGATACTTTAAATCCCAATGACTTAAATAATCTAAACACAGAAAACTCAAGTTCAATATCATCAATATTATTCGAAATGATATCTTCTATAAAAGTATAATATTCAATCAATTTAAGCAACTTTTGTCTTTTACGATTAAGTTGTCGTTTCGTTGTCCTGTATTCTAAACTATACTTTTTAATCTCAGGTATTTCAAATAATATAGATTCATCCAATTTCATGAAAACGATAGTTTTATTTTATACCAACGAATGTGAGTGTTGATTGTCTTATATTTAATAAGTTAATATTTACTTATTCATTTTCCAAAAACTATTACATTATTTACCTTTTTATCTGCATTTCAAAAGCGATTTTACTAGGAGTAATAATTAATTCATTCATCATATGCCAAATCATTTGAAAAGTCCTGTCTGAAAATCGAGCATTCACATAATGAATGTAAAGCTCAATGTTGTCATTCATGTAATCCTGTGTCCTCTTCAAAGTCTTGTTTTAATGATTTAAAGTTGTTTTTTAAGTCAATTGTTTTGTTCAACTCTTTGGTTTTTTCATTCATTTATTATTTACATGTCTATCGAATATAATGTCTCCAATTTTTATACTATCTGGTGATAAAATGGAAATATCTTGTCTACCAAATTTATTAGAATAAGGTAGTAAAGCATGTTTAGAATTACTTACAAATATCTGAATAGTCTCCGAAATTTTAAAATCGTTATCGTATTCTAATGTGTAGTCATCACTTTCGGGTTGATTTGTTAATATTATCAATTCCTTTGTTGTCCTATTTTGCCAAATTCCATTAAAACTCATTTGTATCAAACTAAAAATTTATAGTGTAATTAATTCATTCTATTTTCAGCATTTCTTGCTAATATGTTACTTCACCAACTTCACCTTTTTCAAAATACTCAATTAGTCGGTGAGCAATAAATATTGACGAATTATAGCTGTCCCAATCGTTAATTGAAAACGTATCATTGTTGTAATGTTCGAGAAGGAATTTAAGTGTTAAAGGGAATACCAAACTCGATGCAGCTACAAAATGTCCACCAGCATATTGTCCTGCTCCAATAAGTATTAATTTGCTATACAATTCTTTTATAGTCTGTCCATCTTTGTTGTAATAATCCATAACCATTTTCACATACTCGTCTGAATAGCAAATATCAACAAGCTCGTTAAGTGCACTTTCTTTATCTTCGGAAGAAGGGAGTTTATAAACGTCTGTTATGTCAGTCCGTTTGGTTAACTGACGAGATACTTTTTTTAATCGTCTCCCTTTTTTAAATGATTGAAAAAAACCCATATTTTGTTTTCTTTTAATTCTGACAAATTTCAATTTTTTTGTTGATTATAAGTACTTTAATATTTTATTCAAATTTATATTTACACCCAATTTTGTTTCTCCCTGTGACGTTTCTTTTAAATATTAATCTCGTTCTCGTAAAACTGCAATTAATGGCAAATTAACCTATTGACTATCTGTGTTTTATATATTCTAATTTTATCATATTTCATCTCATTCTTTATCCCCATTTTATCGTTAGCTTAAAATCATAATCCAGTTCTCGGGATGTGGGGAATGTGCTACAACGTTAAGTATATGAGGCGTGCCGCATTTTGAAACACTTATTTTCAAGTTACAAATACTTTGCATTTGAAAACGTAACGTTCAAATTTACAACCTACTGCGGTATGCCTTATATACATTGTTGGCAGTAGTTATTTTTCGTTTAGTTTATCCATTATTTTAGTTATTATCTCTTCTTTAACTTCTGTTTCACCAGCAATATTTTGAAGCAAAACATTCAAGTATTTGATTCTTTTAGTTTTGTCAAAGGATAAGTATCTTATTCTACTTTGTTCTTTCATTTTAAAGTGTT
>JAADFW010000211.1 GCA_013152655.1 Chlorobiota bacterium | reverse complement strand
AATAATCAAATTATATTCAAGCCTGTATTTAGATATAATTTGTGGAGATGGCGGGAGTTGAACCCGCGTCCGAAGAGCTTCTTCCTCAGTCTCTACATGTTTAGCTGTTTTATCATTGTCGCCATCGAATTAACCAAACAGCAGGTATTCGATAGTTATCAGCAGTATTTTTTTTCGCATAATTCCCTGCTAATCGGAATTTATGCTATTCTGTCTATTGCGACACTTTTTATAATACCCGACAGACAGGGCTTATAAAAGTGTGACTGCTGTTATTTATGCAGCCAATGCTAAATTATCTTCGGCATTTATAAACGTTACCGGTTGTATTTACGAGCAACACCGATTGAGCTCGACATGCAACTTTCGGAGTCCATCACCTCGTCGAAGCCATTTCATCCCCTTTTTCAAAGTACTTATTATTAGAACGTGCAAATATAATGATTATTTTTTAGTATTAATAGTTAATAATTCTTTCTCTGCGAGCTATTCAATAATAATCTTCTTTACAATTAATTTGTTGAACTTTAATCCAAATTTAGGACACAAAGCATAGATAATTTTTGTAATTCACAATCATTCGACGACAAATAATAAAGTGTCTAATGTAAACGATTTCTATTAAAAAATGTCTCTTATAAATTCAAATATTCTTAATTCTTTTAAATTAATGATTGTATTTATCACGATTCTTATATTTATTTATTTGGACGGTAGTGTCTCAATGTTCTTATCTTAATTTCTTAATAAATTTTTCTAATACTTTCAATTTGTTATCGCTTATTTTTTTCCCGCGTTCAATTACTTTCTTTGCATAAAAAGCGGCAGAATCCAAATTGTGTTCAATAATCAGATAATAGTTCATTAAATTTTCATAAGCAGTAGCTCTCTGCGGAAAGACATTAACGGCTTTTTGGAAAACTTCAATTGCTTTTTCATTCTCCTTGATTTGAACATAATAGCCACCCCATTTATTAAACATATAATAGAACTCATACTTATTCTTTTCCGAATTGTCATATTTCAAAGCGGCATCGGAAAAATAAAAAGCACTATCAATATTGCCAATCTTAAAATATACATCTGCTAAATTATATAAAATATTCTGGTCTGTTTGCCATTTGCCGATAGCTTTTCTCCAAACTCCAATAGCATTGTTTGCCATACCGAGATAATAATAGCACATCGCAAGCCCATTATAAGAATCATTAACATTTGAATCAAGAACAATCGCTTTTTTTAATGTTTGAATTGCTAATTTATATTTTTTATCGTTTGAATAAACCGCTCCGAGACTTTGATAATAAAGTGCGTGATTAGGTCTGAGTTTAATAGCATCATTAATTTGTTCGGCGGCTGAATCAAGATATTTTGTGTTCTTAGTCGATTTATACATATTATTGTGATACAATTGTCCCAAAATATAATGGAAATTTGCACGGCTGTCGTCGTCGGCTATGGCACTTTTATAAAATTCCAAAGGATTAATATAATTCTTACTTTCTATATGTGTAAGTACAGATAAGATTAGGAATAAAACAACAGATGCAATAACAAATTGCTTCAATTTTTCTTTTAGCCATATTTTCGGAATTAGTTCGGCAATAAAAATAATTAATCCCAATGAAGCCAAATAAACTCTACATTCCAAATATTCATTCCAAATATGAGAATTTTTCAGAGTAATAAACATACCCGGAAGTATTAAAATTAAAAACCACACCACAGCAAAAAGCATATAGGAATTTCTTTTTATATTGCTTCTTAAGTATAAAATGATAAGTAAAACAATGATAATAAGTCCTGAAACAGTATTAAATATGCTATAAGTCGGTAATACGGATAATTTAACAGGCAAGAAAAATTTAGCTACAAACTCGGGAATCATTCTAAGATTAAATATAAATATATCAAAACCAGAATTATACACAGGTTCGGATAAATCAGCATTAGCTCTGAATATAAACCATATTGCAATTGGTATTATCCAAAAAAACGAATAAATCAAAATTCTCTTATCGAAAAGTTTTTCTTTTTTTATAAGTATCAAATAAGAAATAAATAGAACAGGTGTAACAATAGCCGTTTCTTTTGTGAATAGTGCAAAAAGAAAAAACAATGAATGAAACAAAAGATTAAGGTTTTTCCCGTTTAATTTGAATTTTATTAAAAATATAAACGATAATAAAATGAAAATACTGAAAAGCAAATCATTACGTCCGACAATCCATACTACTGCATTTGTAAACAAAGGGTGAACCGAGTAAATTATCCCCGCTAATAATGAAATAAATTTATTGTAACCCAAAAGAGAAAAGAAATAAAAAACCAGTGAAGCGGCAATCAAATGGAAAATCAAATTTGTGATATGATAAGAAATCGGGTCTTTACCGCTCATTTGTGCATTCAACATAAACGAAATATTAACCATAGGACGATAATAACTATTATGCATATAGGATTTACCAAACTCTTTATCCCAATTAGATATATTATTAATGCGTGCAAAATCTTTTATAATTATTTCGTGGTCATCGCATTCAACAATATTGTATTTTATTGTTTGATAATAAGTTGCTATTCCTAAAATAATAATGATTAAATAAGTTAAATAACCGTATTTACTAAAAAATTGATTTATATCCCCTTTGCTATGCTTAGGATTAGTCTCCTTTTTTATCTTTTCTTTTTTCTTTGCTCTTTTATTCATACTAAAAAAACTAACTATTTAGATAATACACAAAAATACAAAATCTAAGCTGTTTTGTTAAAGAAAAAGATAGATAATTAATTGTATCAAAAATTTAGGGCATAAAGTTAAAACAGCAAAATAATTAGGAAATTACTATTTGAAAAATGAAGTAAAAGAATTCATTTTCAAAACAATTCATAGCGAATTAATATATTGGTATAAATTTAAGACCAGAGCAGAGGCGGCATTAAGAATATTTGAAAATAAAGAGATATTTTATAATAGAGATCGTTCACATTTGACGTTAATTATATATCGCCGAATGATATTGAATTGAAAATTATCTTGATTTTGTATATAATTGGAGCGCACTCCTAATAATCAAATTCGGTTATTATCCAAAGCTTTTCTAATTGTATATGAATTGTTTTGAAAATGAATTCTTTTACTTCATTTTTCAAATAGTAATTTCCTAA
>JAADFW010000210.1 GCA_013152655.1 Chlorobiota bacterium | reverse complement strand
AATCAATCAAAATTGAACGCATTTTGATACTTGGCCTATTGCTTTAAGTCAGATTAGTACCTCATGGATGAACAAAGGTATTTCTTGCTAAAAAAGTACACTGCGTGTATACCAGTATCAAAATTTCGCACCCAATTTTGAATAGCCTACACACACGGCGTATGATTCTTGTGCCTGTTTCGTCCCGAGACTCTTGTGAGAGGCCAGAAGACTCGAAACGGAGCCTGAGAACACGTGATAGACAAAATTTATATATCAAATAAAACCGGGTTGCAATAATTCCAGCACCTCAAAATATTATTTAGCCAGTGCTTTAGGCCTATAATTGTTAGGCTTTGTAAATAATACGGGTAATACCGCCTAATCAAATTCTTCTTATATTTTTAAAAACATATCTTTGAAATAGAATTTCAAAACAGCTATGATACGTTTGAACTTACCATATTTTTTATTAAATTTACATAGAAATATTGAAATTAAATTCCAAAATATCTATGATAATTAAAAGAGGTATAGAAAAACAGCTTAGAAATAATTATAAGTTGTTTCCTGTATCAGCTATACTCGGGCCAAGACAATGCGGAAAAACAACCTTTGTAAAAAATTATGCTGATAATAATATTAATAACTTTATATACCTCGATTTAGAAAAACCAACCGATTACAATAAATTGCAAAATGCACAATTTTATTTCGGGCAAAATAAAGATAAATGTATAATAATTGATGAAATACAACGAAAACCGGATTTATTTCCACTAATTCGTTCTGTTGTTGATGAAAACAAGAAAATCAAATTTATTATACTCGGTTCAGCAAGTCCGGAACTCATAAAACAAAGTTCAGAAACTCTTGCAGGAAGAATTGCTTATATAGAACTTGCACCATTTTCAAAAAATGAAATTTCTAAGCAATATAATTTACAGAAACATCATTTTGTCGGAGGATTTCCGCTTGCATATTTGTCCGAAAACAACAATTCAGCAAAAATATGGTTAGATAATTTTATAAAAACCTACATAGAACGAGACTTGCCGATGCTTGGCTTAAAAGCAAATCCTGTAATTATCAGAAGATTATGGCAAATGCTCGCTTGGCAAACAGGAAATTTGATAAATTATAATACTTTGGCAAATTCATTAAAAGTATCAAACAAAACCGTTTCTAATTATATTGATTTTCTCGAAAATTCATATATTGTCTATCGTTTACAACCATACTTTTATAATATTAAAAAAAGGCTTATTAAAACGCCTAAAATTTTTATCGCAGATACAGGCCTGCTACACAGATTGTTGCAAATTACCGATTACGAACAATTACTTGGGAACCCAATAATTGGCAATTCATGGGAAAATTATATAATAAATCAAATAAGAATTCAAAAAAATAATGAAACAGACTTATTTTTTTACAGAACCCACGCAGGAGCAGAACTTGATTTATTGTTTGTGAAAGGCCTCAAACCGATTGCAGCAATTGAAATTAAATTTGCAGAGAATCCCAAAATAACAAAAGGCTTTAAAAGCAGTATAGAGACTTTAAAAACCAAGAACAATTTTATTATTATACCGACACAAAATGAAGATTATAAAATTAAAGAAAATATTACAATTTGTGGTTTTGATGTTTTTTTGAAAAAGTATTTAAACATGTAAAGAAAGTTAATAGAACATGCTCACAATAATAAACTATAAAGCCGGCAACTTCCACTCAATACAAAATATGCTTAAAAAAATCGGCATAAAATCAATAATTTCAGATAAAATTGAAGATATTGAAAATGCCGATAGACTCATTTTTCCGGGTGTCGGCTCATTCGACTACGGAATGCAGCAGCTTGAAAAAAGCGGACTTATTTCTGTTCTCAACAATAAAGTTCTTGTTGAAAAAATTCCTGTTCTGGGAATTTGCCTCGGGGCACAATTATTGGGAAACAAAAGTGAAGAAGGAGAAATGAACGGCTTAGGCTGGATTAATATGGATATTGTAAAATTTAAGAAAGAAAAAATGCCCGATAATTATAAAATACCAAATATGGGCTGGAATGAAATTTCGATAAAAAAGGAAAGCTCTCTTTTTACTAAAATGCCACAAAACCCAAGGTTTTATTTTGTACATTCGTTTTATATGCAAGCTAATGAAAAGAGCGATATTTTAGCAACTGCAGAATATGGGTACGAGTTTGTGGCTGCTGTTGAAAAAGATAATATTTTTGGTGTTCAGTTTCATCCTGAAAAAAGCCACAAATACGGAATGAAATTATTAGAAAACTTTACACATATTTAAATGCGGCGAGTAAGGGTAATACCGGTTCTGTTACTTTTGAATAACGGATTGGTGAAAACAAAAAAATTCAAAAAACCTGTATATATAGGCGATCCGATAAATGCAGTTAAAATATTTAATGAAAAAGAAGTTGATGAAATTGTATTATTAGATATCAGTGCAACAAAAGAGAAGCGAAACCCTGATTTCACTAAGATACAAGAAATTGGTTCTGAGGCTTTTATGCCATTTTCATATGGTGGTGGCATAAAAAATTTAGATGAAATAAAAACAATTCTAAATGCCGGAGCCGAAAAAGTAATTTTAAATACCGAGGCATATAATAATCCAAAACTAATAACTGAGGCAGCCAATCTGTACGGTAATCAAAGTGTTGTGGTTTCAATTGATGTTAGAAAATCAGCTTTTGGCAAGTATAACGTGTTTATTAATTCAGGGAAAAAGAAAATAAAAACAAAACTAATCGATTATCTTAAGCAAATGGAAAATGCCGGAGCCGGTGAAGTTTTCATTACCAATATTGGCCACGAAGGAACTTTTGCCGGTTACGACCTTGAATTAATACAATTGGTTTCAGAAAACTTAAATATTCCGGTAATAGCTAATGGCGGAGCACGAAACATTGACGACTTTCATAAAGCTATTTCTATTGGTGCTTCTGCAGTTGCAGCAGGAAGCCGGTTTGTGTATTCTACTAATACTAATGGGATTCTTATAAATTATCCTGACCAAATAGAATTAATTAAAAACTTTTATCAAAAGTTAGATTAAAAATTAATAGATTAGATAAAATTGCTATTGTTTATTAAGACTAAATCACAGTAAAATAGTTTCAGCTATAACTTTTCATTTGGAAGCAAAAATGAGAAAAGCAATAATAA
>JAADFW010000209.1 GCA_013152655.1 Chlorobiota bacterium | reverse complement strand
TTTCAAAGTCAGATAGAGTTAAAAATGAAGTTATTAGCAATAAATAAAATTAGTCATAACTTGAAAATGAAGCGTTTCATAATGCCAAACGCACCATATTCAAACCGTTGGCAACAAGCCGAAAAAAAATCGTGAAACAAACAAAATTGGTATTATATTTGTAATTTAGACAAAAAATCATACTTACTATGAATATACAAGCCCGAAAAATTGAATTTGTTCAGGAGTTTTTAAAACTTCAAAGCGAAGATATTATTTCTAGCTTAGAGAAATTTCTAAAGATGGAAAAGGAGCTAGTTGTTAATCCTATGACTACCAAAGAATTAAATAAACGAATTGAATTATCTGAATCTGACTTTGAAAATGGGAATTATAAAAGTAATTCTGAATTAAAGGCTAAATACAAATAATGAAACTGAAAGTAATTTGGTCTGACTTCGCTGAAAAACAACTGGATGAAATTTACGAATACTATCTTACCAAAATTAGTGTTATAACTGCTAAAAAAATAGCACGGAGTATTCTCTCACAGACTGAAGTTTTAAAAGACAACCCCTATCTCGGACAAAAAGAAAACTTATTAATAAATAGAAAAATCGAATATCGATATTTGGTTTATACTAATTACAAAATTATTTATTCCATTGATGAACAAAATGGTTTTGTGAAAATTGCTGACATTTTTGACTCAAGACAAAATCCGGTTAAAATTACAAGAAGGAAATAAGGCCAGTTGCCAACATCGGTTATAATTCAGCGTGGCTTCTGCCCTATTTTGGAAAAATTACTATCTTTAGCAAACCTGATTTCTCTGCGGAATAGTCCTGCGGACGATTCCACGCCGAAATCATAACCAAACCGTTACCACACATTCGAATGAAGAGAAAAATCCTTACAACATTAAGCCTTGTAGTTTTAATTGTGATTTGTTTTTTTTACTACTTAAACAAACGTATAGAAGGCATATGGATAAAACATTATTCAACAGACTTATCAAATCATGAATTCTTTTACGATGGTAATATTTTATTGGATATCAAAAACCAAAAATTTAGCACGTATTACTCCGGATTAAATGGAATTCCAGAAGAAACAAACTATTTTAATTTTGGTACTAACCTAAAATTATGGCCTTTAGAAACTGAATATAACTTTTCGTATTCTATTAAAAGTATAAACAATGACAGCCTTATTCTTACAAAATATAATTTTGAAAAAATTATCGAAGTTGTATATAAAAAAATTCCAGACACATTAAAAAACAACTCTGACTGGCAAAAAAAATTACTTTGGAATGCGTATGAATTCCGTTTGCCTGAATATACAGATACTATATATTTTGATAATCGTTTTATAATGTCCAAAAACCAAACAACTCAAGCAAGAGAATGGGATTCACAAGATTGGAAATTAACCAAAATCAATGGCTTTGATATTATGTTTACTGGAAACTGGGCAACATTCATCTTAGTGGAAAAGGATGATAAAATTTCGTTCTATGCGTTCGACAATAAAAAGCGTCTTTCTAAAGCCGAACTAAAAAAAATTGACATAGATTTATCGAAAGTAAAGAAAATAGCTGAAAGAATAAAGCAGAAGTACCCGAATAAAAACGTGTGGTAACACCGTATAAAATTTATGCTTAAATTTGAAGTAATTAGGAAACTGACAAACATAATAACAAGCGATTTGTACAGCCGAACCCCGAAGCGTCGGGGCTGCGGATTTTAGGTCGCACAAATCTTATACAAACCGTTAGCTTTAATGCGTGAACAAAAATAAAAATGACAAATACAACTTGGAATAACAAAAAAGAATTACGAAATGAATGGTGGAGTAAAATGAGATTGAAATATAATATCGGATTGATTATTAGTGGAATCTCAGCATTTGTTTTATACGTAATTGTCGTGGAATTTGTTGTAATGAAAAATTCAAATGACCAAGAAGTTGAAATTACATTATTCACAACTATTTTTCAAGGAATTGGGTATTTAATTATGATTGGAATAGCAAACTTGTTTTATAATTTAGGAGCAATTTCCGAAAAATTAGTAAACCCGAAAAATATTGAGGAATATAGGAATAAGATATTTAAAATTGGATTTTGGTTTTCCTGCGGACTACCTTTTTTAGTTCCTTTGATTTTATTGATTACATATTTATAAAAAATCTAAACCAGATTAATTTGGAATAAAAATCTGAATGAAAAAGAAAAAAAGCACTAAAGCTAACAATGGTTATAATTCAGCGTGGCTTTACAACATTATGAAAAATCATATTACATTTAACCTGATTTCTTTGCGGACAATTCCTGCGCCGTGCCTGCCGGCAGGCAGGGAATTATCCACGCCGAAATCATAACCAAAACCGTTGTACGTAATTTTATGAAGAACATAATACATATTTTAATTCTGATTTTATTTGCCGGCTGTGCAACAAGTAAAAAAACTCATTCTGGAATAATTACTCATTCCGGAATAATTAATGTAGGAAACCTTGCCTTTGTGGAAATGTTCGAGCTTATTGGAAAGACTAAAATAGATACAAACAGAATTAAAGCTGTCAAAATCTATTCCTTTAAATTTAAAAAAAACGGGGATATTATAGACAGTACATTAATTGAATATCAAAATATCAATTATTTTTCAACTTTCAAAGACCACACAAATTACGAAATTAAACATGATAGTTTAGGCAGAGATTTTGAAAGATATGCTACACGAATAGAAACTGGAGAAACTTATTTAAATTATAGAAAATTTTATAATTTAAATTCAAAAGTAACCGAATGGATTATTTACAATCGAGATGGGAAAATAAATTCAAAAACATTCTACTATTACGATACTTTAGAACGTTTGACAAAAACTGAAAAATACTTTGGGTATTTCTTGTATGACACCCCCATTCTTCAACGAAGAAAACTATTTGAATATGGCGAACAAAAGCTAATTAGGGAAACTGAATTTTCTTCAAAAGTTTCTGATGGAAAGTTTGACTCTAAACTAATCAAAGAATACAATAGTGATGGTCAACAAATTAATTATAAAAGTGAAACAATAGAAGATGACTTTATAGTTAGTTTTTGGGGTTTTAAATCTTACTACAATGAACAACAATTAATCAAAGAAGAAAGATACGACTCTGAAAATAGAAATGTAATAACTAAATATAGATACAATCCCGAAAGCTTACCAATCG
>JAADFW010000208.1 GCA_013152655.1 Chlorobiota bacterium | reverse complement strand
CTAAATAACCAAAAGGAATGTTTTGATTAGTGCACTCAAGCCAAACTGTGTCTTGGTTTTCAAAAGGAATACATAGAATTACATGATTAAATTGATTATAAGTAAAGTTTTTATCAATATTTGATTTACTGTTTGCTTTTACAAGGGCATAAAACGATTTAATTCCGGAAATATTAAGAAGATAATTTGTATAGTTTGCCAGTGCTTTGCAATCACCATAACCTAATTCATTTACCTTATTAACAGGGAAAGGTTGCCAGCCACCAATTCCAAGTTGAACACTAACATATCTTGTATTTGATTGAACATAGTTATAAATTATTTTTGCTTTTTCATAGGGGTCATTTGTTAAAGAATCAATAGCAAATAAAAGAGGGATATCTTCTTTATTAAATGGATTTTTATTATTGATTTCAGAAACTAAACCTAAGAACCAATTACCAAATTCTTTCCAGTTTTCCATTTTACCTTCATGTTTATCATAACTGAATTCATTTGGGGCAATTATAATTCCAGGTGTTGTTTCAGATAAATAAAGAGAATATGGTTCAGATTCAATTGCTTTAAAACCAGATAATTCCCATTTATAGACATTATCTACTTTAGAATAACTTATTCTTGAATCATTGTTTATATTAATTTTTTTTATTCGAAAATTGTTAAAATTAGTAGCATCAATCAGAAATGATGATTTTTCAACAGCAATATCATAAGCTGATACTGGATGCCATTCCTTAAAGTTTATAAGGCCTTTAAATTGAATGGTATATAAATATTCAACAGTATAAGGGTAATGTGTAACTAATGGTTTAATGTATTTAACTCTGTTATCATCATATTTAGAGGAATTTGAAACAGCACTGAAATCTTTTATATCTTTTGATTTAATTTTTTTAATTAACTTCCCACTGGAATCATAAATGTTGGCTTTTTTAATTTTTAATATTCTAAAAGGATCGTAATATTCATAAAAAACCCCATTATTTTCGCCACTTTTATTTAATATAGTAATAACAAGATGCTCCTCCAAAAGTGCATTATCAATAGCATTTATTGTAAAATTAGTAATGTCTGTTCTTATTATTGAATTTGCATTTTCATATAAACTGTCAGGAATTGAAGATATATTGTAATTTTGGCAATATGAATTTGAAAATAAAAAAATGAACAGGATAAATAAAAGTTTTCCTAAACGATACATTATTTATAGTTGTTTTAAAATTATTTGCTCACTTTCTTTACTTATCACTTTATCGTAAAAATCTTTTAAGTTGTGATATTCATCTTGTACAAAAAGTGTTTTATTTATATTGAATGAATATGAAACCTGTAGCATGTTATTATACTGAATGATTTTATAATTAAAAGAGCCTGCATTTTCAGGTAACAAAACGGTAATATTTTGTGGTAATTCTTCAATTTGATAACCCTCAGGAATTGTGAAATTTAAAATATACGTTTTGTTTATTGGGTACGCATAATCGACGGGATATTTTCTATTCTCAAGCTTAAATGGATTTTTATCTAAACGCTCAAAAAGAATGGGATTGAAATATAATAGATTACCCGCATTTTCAATTTTATTATCTAAAGTTATATTGTACATATCTTCTATTGGTAAATTAATAGAATCTAAATTATCAAAATGATATTCTATAACTGATAAACCGGGATTATTATCCATCATTTTTTTAATATAACTTTCTTCATTTTTTGAATTATTAATATTATCTCTAAATGAAAGTGCAGCATATCCTTTTCTGAGGTTTTTAAGATTTCCTTTTAAAACAAAATTATCTGTAAGATTAAGAGCTAACATAGTAGTTTGTTTAAAACCATATGTTGTTTTCAAATTAACCCAACCTGAATTCACAATATTAATACTTCTACCTTGACTGTTTAAGCATCTCTTTGGTAAAACATTAATAGGGCAATTAGGATCGGTAGCATCAATAAGATAACTATTTCCATCAATTTCCGTTTTTGCAATTAAATAATTGAATGCTGAAATCATTGGACGGCCAGGGAAGATTATACCATGATCACGCGTGCTTAGTAAAACAGGGTCAGCAGTTATTCCTGCTTTTCTTATCATTGCAATTAATAGCATATTTATATCTGCAACACTACCTGCCTTACGTGATAGTGTTGTTTTAAGATTATCATAAACATAAATGGTTTCTTTACCATTCCATTTGAAATTATGAATTATATAACTTCGTATTGCATTAATTTTATCAAAATTAGTTTCACTGGAAGAAATTATAGTATCAACTATTTCTGATAAAAAGTTTGTATGGAGTAACCTTCTTCCAAAATATTCATTTTGAATAAGTTTTTTATTTATTGTTTCCCATGTAGTAGTATAAGATTTTACAGGCCTCCCGGGAATTTCAATAGTTGCCAATTCAAATTCAACTTTAGTAATAAAGTTTTCTACCGAAGTTATATAAGGTTCTTTTTTAAATGCAACAACATTTTTAGCAGCAAATCTGTATAGTTTAGAGTTAGAATCAAAACTTGCTGTGCCTCCTGAAGCCCTGCCTCCACCTCCATATTGGTTAACATTGCTAATTTTGCTTGAATAATTATAGGTAAATTTTTCCATTTGTTTATCTTTTTCAAAAATGGCTAATGATTCATAACCTTTATGTAGTAATTTATAATGAAAAAATTCCGGAATTTTAACTCTGTATTCGCTCCATTTTACAGGTATATAATTTTGAAAGTACCAATTTTTAAGGTTAAAGAAAAAATCAGAAATTATGCTATAATGAACATCTACAACAGAGCCAACCTCAATATTAGGCATACTGAACTTATATGTTGTCCAGTTTGCGTCAGTTTCTTCCTGATAAATATTTCTGAAATTTAATTTATCTTTTTTAATTTTTCCATTTACAAGATTATATGTTATTCCTTTTACAGATGAAACCTTTTCAGTTTGATTGTTTCTCTTATAAACTGGTATTTCAAAATTAGCATAATCATATCCTTCTTTTTTTAATATTTTTATTCTTACCGTGCGGTTAAAAACAAGTTGAAATCCGTTATCCTGATTGTAAGAAAAATGTGTTTCACCATAATCACATAAAACTACAGCCGGAGCACTGGAATCTTTATCATAATATTCCATTTTTAAGTCATCAATGCTTATTTTACCATATTTAATAGGTGCTTTTTGTGAGAATAAATTAGTATAAA
>JAADFW010000207.1 GCA_013152655.1 Chlorobiota bacterium | reverse complement strand
ACCAGTTCTGCAACAAATCCACAATTCGAGGAACAGTTTGATACTGATAATCCTTTTAATGGAGTTAACTTGAATTATCCAACGGGATTTTCATTTATTGACATTGACGGTGATTTGGATTTAGATATGTTTATAGGAGATATTGCAAGTACAGGATATTATTCAAATCAAGCAGTCCGGTTTTTTAAAAATACAGGTACACAAACCAACCCTGCTTTTGAAGAATTTACCGGTGGCGACAATCCACTGGAAAATATATCACCAACTTATTATGAGTCGTTTTTGCCGGTTTTTGCCGATTTAGACGGCGACAGTGATTTTGACGCGATTATTGGTGGAACCAATGGCGTGGCACAATACTATAAAAATACAGGAACAGCTACTGAGCCAAACTTTGAGCAAATGTCAGACGCCAATAATCCGTTTTACAAAAAAAGTGTTGGAAATGATTTTAATGCCGAATTTATTGATATTGACCTGGATAACGATTTAGATGCTTTAGTTCATGATGGAGAGGGCAGTTTTCATTACTTTGAAAATACCGGCTCCGAAACCAATCCTGAAATGACTGACCAAAGCGGAGTTGTTCAATCAGGTTACTGGGCTTTTATTGATTTTGCCGATTTAGATGCAGATGGCGATTTAGATTTAGTTTTAGGAACAGTATATAATTATGACCAAATTACAGGAAATTATATTCCTATGGTTTATTATAAAAATGTAGGCACTGCAACAGCAGCTAAGTACCAAAAGCAAAACGGAGCAGACAACCCTTTTGAAGAAATGTTTACAGATCAATATGTAGCATTCCCAATATTTGTAGATTTAGATAATGACGGAGATTACGATTTCTTTAATTTTGAATACGATTATTTCGGAAAAGGAACTTCACTGTCGTATTATAAAAATACAGGAACACCTGAATTTCCTGAATTTACAGAACAAACAGGCATTGACAATCCGTTAAGTTTTTTTGTGACAGAAGAATTTGCATTTGTTAATTTTGCAGATATAGATAATGACGGCGATTATGATTGCTTTATTGGTGATTATGTTAGTATAGATGATTCTACCGGATATGGAATTATAAAATATTTCAGAAATACCGGAACTGCTGAAAATGCAGTTTTTGAAGAAGCTACAACCCCAATTCCCGGGCAGTTTATGGATTCTTACTTAATGAAGCCCGAATTTTCTGATATTGATATGGATGGCGACCTAGATTGCCTTATAGCTACTTATGAAGATTATCATTCTAATGGTGCTGTTTTATACTTTAAAAATACCGGAACCGACACAGAACCACAATTTGTGGAACAAACCGGAATAGATAATCCGTTTGCAGGAATAGCTGAATCGCAATATTTTGTATATCCGGCTATGGCAGATATTGACAATGACGGTGATGATGACCTGATGTTAGGCACTTTTAGCAGTTCAATTTTGTTTTATAAGAATAAAACTATTAATACAAAAGTGGCTGAAAATGCTATTAATTCTTCTGTAAATATTTATCCTAATCCAACCGGTTCAATATTAAATATTAAGTTAGATAATAATAACAACGAATTAAATTCTATTGAACTTTTTGATTATCTCGGTAAGAAAATTGAAGTTTTAGAACAATTAGACAATGAAGTTGAATTAGATGTTAGCTACTTACCTGCCGGAATGTATTTTATTAAAATTACACAAGGTGATAAGGTTAAAACAGCTAAGTTTATGAAAAAATAGCTTAATAAAATGTAATCTGAAAAAGCTCTCATTTTTATAATTGGGAGCTTTTTTATTTTCTTCTAAATTCGGAACAAATAATTGCCGTTGCCACAGCAACATTTAAAGATTCAATCTGGTTTTTGTTTGTTGAAAAAGATGGAATCAGCAATTGCTCATCAATAAATGGCAAAATTTCCTTAGAAATACCCTCCGATTCGTTACCAATAATTATGATGCCTTCATTTTTTAATGATTTCGAATAAATATTCTCTCCATTTAATAAAGTGCCATAAACCAATAGTTTACCTTCACTTTTAATATTTTTTAAAAAAACTTTCAAATCCTTATAAAAAACATCAACTCTAAAAACAGACCCCATTGAAGCTTGTATAACTTTCGAGTTATAAACATCAACGCTATCCGGAGAGCAAATGATTGACTTAATACCAAACCAGTCGGCTATTCTAATTATTGTTCCCAAATTACCGGGGTCTTGAATTCTGTCAAGTATTAGTGTTAATTCTCCTGTCAGATTGTTAATATTAAAATTATCATTTTGTTTTTCAACAATAGCGATAACTTTATTGGGCGTTTTTAAACTGCTAATAGCGTTTAATTCTTTTATTTTTATCTCTTTAACAGGAATATTTAAATTGTTCAGCCTATTATTTTCTTTCCATGATTTTGTAGTGTAAATCGATTTTATAATAAATTCGGAATTTAAAAGTTCAGCTACAATTTTTTCACCTTCTGCAACAAAGCAATTATGTTCATCTCTTTCTCTTTTACGCTGAAGAGAACGTACAAATTTTATTTCGTTTTTTGTTATCACTTTAACAGCTTGTTATAAATTTATTGATAATTCAGATAAAATAAACACAAATTATTAAGAAACAGAAAGAAATTTTTTGCATAAAAAACAAATGTGTTTTATTTATCTTTACCGACACTAAATTAATGAATTTGGCCAGATATATTTTTAAATATAAAATAAGTACATTATTAAAACTTTTTATAAGTAGCTTTTTACTTCTAAATTATGCATGTAAGTCAACCCGTTATGTACCTAAGGGTAAATACTTGCTTAATAAAGTTAAAATTGAGACTATTGGCCAGGAAATTAATAAAGATGAATTATACACATATATTCAACAGAAACCTAACCGTAAAACTTTTTTTGTTTTCAAGTTTCATTTAGCAGTCTATAATATTATAAATGGCGGTAAAGAGCGTAAAATAAAGAACTGGATTAAAAACGTAATTGGCGAAGAACCTGTTATTTTTGATGAATACCTTGAAAATAAAACTAAAAAACAATTGGAATTGGCTTTAAAAAATAAGGGTTATTACAATAGTGAAATTACCGACTCAATAATTTATAAGCAAAGAAAAGTAAATATTGAATATTTTGTAAAGCCAAACAAACCATACACTATTAATCTTATATACTACGAGATACAAGACAGCTTACTGGAACCCATTATTTTAAATGACAAAGAGAACTCACTGATAAAAAAAACAACCCTTTTAAATATTGATGAACTTCAAAATGAACGAATACGAATTACTAATTTATTACAAAATTTAGGTTATTACAAGTTTTCGAAAGAATACATTTACTATGAAATAGATACTATTAACGGTAATAATAAGGCCAATGTTAAAATTGGAATTAAGCCATTTGTGCGCAAAATAGGACAAAATACTTTTATACCTGAAAGCCACCGAAAATATTTTATTAAGAATATAAACATTTATACCGATTTTGACCCAAAGTATTCTTTCGACCCAAAAGAATTATTGGCAGTTGACTTTGATACTTTAAAATATAAAGGGTTTACATTTATTTATAACCATAAATTAAACATTAAGCCCGAAATACTTATTCAATCTATTTATTTTTCAAACAACACATTATATAGCAAAAAGGATGTTGACTTAAGCTATGAATATTTAACCGCATTAAGGGTATATAAACTGGTAAACATAACTTTTAGCGAAGAATTGATAAATCAAAATATTGAAACAAATTCAGGGACATTAACAGCACATATTTTTTTAACACCTTTAAAAAGACAATCATTAACGTTTGAAGTTGAAGGAACAAACTCTTCAGCAAATTTTGGTGGCGATAATATAGGATTTGCAAGTAATTTAATATATCGTAATAAAAACTTGTTTCGCGGGGCAGAATTACTTGACGTTTCGACTACAGGCGCTTTCGGAGTTCAAACCATTAAAATAAACCAGTCAAAAGAAACTTATCAAACCTACGAATATGGTATTAAGACAAATTTATATATCCCTAAATTTTTACTTCCGTTTCATTCTACAAGATTTATAAAAAAGTATAATCCTAAAACAATTATTCCTCTTGCTATTAATTTTCAAAACAGGCCTGCTTATAAAAGAAATATTGCAAATTTTGGTTTCGGATATTATTGGAAAGGATCTAAATACTTGAATTATATAGTTAAACCATTTAATTTAAATTATGTAAAATATTCAAATTTAGATACAAGTTTACTCGATTTAAATATTAGTTATTTATACAATGCTTACATTGATCAATTTATCCCTTTTTCTAATTATTCATTAATTTATAATAGCAGAAAAGAGAAAGACGACAAAAAATACATTTATATACTTTCAAATATTGAATTTGCCGGAAATGTATTAAATGGCATTGGTTCAATAGCAAATTTTCAAAAATCAGAAGATGATAATTACACCTTATTAGGAAGCGCTTTTGCCCAGTATTTTAAATACGATATTGATTTCAGGTATTATTTAATTCTTTCAGAAACAAACAAGTTGGTATATAGAAACTTTGTGGGTTTTGGCTTGCCTTACGGGAATTCAAAAATTATTCCTTCTATTAAACAATTTTATTCCGGTGGAGCATATAGTATAAGAGCGTGGCAAGCCCGTTCTCTGGGGCCGGGAAGAATTAATTATGAAACAAGTGGCACAAAATATCCAAACCAATTGGGGGATATTAAATTTGAAACTAACCTGGAATATCGGTTTAAAATGTTTTGGATAATTGAAGGTGCATTATTTGTAGATATAGGAAACATCTGGTATCAAAACAATAATAATTTCCCGGTTGAAGGAAGGTTTATACTGTCACAATTCTATAAAGACCTTGCCATTGGAACCGGTATAGGTACTCGTTTTGATTTTTCCTTTTTTGTATTTAGAGCCGATTTTGGAATTCAGGCAAGAAACCCATCGTTGCCAAAAGGAGAACAATGGGTTTTGAACTTAAGCAATTTTAATATAACCGAAGATGTTGTATTAAACCTGGCTATTGGTTATCCGTTTTAATACTATTTTATAATAATTTGCTTATTTTGAATAAATTGATTAGCAACAATTGTAACAAAATACATCCCCTGTTTTAAGCTATTTAATTCAATTTGACGATTAAATGCACCAGTTTCATCAGCAATAAACCATATATTTCTAACAGCAGAACCTGTATTGTTTAATATAATTAATTCTATTTCAGCAAAACTTTCATAACCTGTTCCTGAAACATTAATAAAATTTGTAGCAGGATTAGGATATAACTGAATATTTTGAATTATGGCATTTTCTTTCTCTGTTTGAATATTTACATTTACCATTTTAGAATATGAAAACTCGCCATTATAATCAGTTTGTTTTAACCTATAATATGATGTACCTGAATACGGATTTTCATCTGTTAATTCATACCTGAGTAATTCGTTTGAATTTCCTGCACCTTCAATTTGTCCGATAGGTTCAAAGAAAACCCCATCTTCTGAGCGTTCAACCGTAAAATAATCGTTGTTTTCTTCAGTTAAAGTGACCCAGTTGAGTTTTACCACATCAGAATCTATTTTTGCATCAAAATCTACTAATTCAACCGGTAAAGGGTTTGAACCGCTTGTGCCATCACCAATAGTTATTGGACTAAAAGAGGAAAATTGTGTTGTTGACGAAACATGGCCGCTAGCCTGTGTTCCTGTTATTGAACCACCCATATCTACCCATTTTCCACCTGTATAATGCACCACTAATAATGTAGAAGGATCAGTTATAACACTTCTGTTTCCGTCTTCCCAATAAATTGAAACAAACGGATTTCCTGTACCTGAAGTTCTTGATAAATCCCAATATTCAATTTCACTAACATTCCTAACACCTGTCCCAAAACTGAGAGTATCAGTATAACTTGCATCATAATATTGAGCTACTAAATTAGCTGAAGCACTCATACCTGAAACACCCAAACGAGCAAAAACAGTTCCGGCACCAATTGGAAAGGTAAAATTAGAAGTCCCATTTCTACCCATTGGCCCGTCAATATAACTTGCTGAAGTAGTTCCACCAGATAAAGAACCGGTTGAACTTAAAGTAAGTAAATCAATAATACTTGTTTGAACTATTCCATCGGTTAAAGTTAACGTACCGGTTACAGTTATTGCATCACTCAATAAAATTTGAGGAAAAGTTGACGAGGTATTATTAATTGTTAAACTATTAAATGTTGTACCACCACTATTAGTTATTGATTGAGTAGTTGTACCAGTAAAGCTAACAGTACTGGTACCGGCATGAGAAAGAATTCCTGTATTATTCCAGCTACCTTTTACCTCAATAGTTTGTCCGTTTGATATGTTTAAAGTGCTACTTATTGTTAAATCATTATTTACAATAATATTTGCAGTTAGTGTTTTAGTATTTGTTCCGGAGAAAGTTACATCATAAAATGTTTCTGTTCCGACACTTGAAATAGTTTGTGCTGCTCCGTCAAAAGTAACTGACGAACTGCCATTGGTAAAACTACCACCAGTATTAGTCCAGTTACCAGCAACAGAAATAGTATGACTTGGGTCGGTAACTTCTAAAGTACCACTTTGTAAAGTTAAGTCCCCATTAATATCTAAACTACTTAAAGTAGTAAAAGTAGCTGTACCAGCCCCACCGCTATTTACAAGTAAATTAAAGAATGTTGAACCACCGGTAGTAATATTTTTAGTACCTGTATTGGCTGTTAATTCAATAGTAGAAGCATCTCCCGGATTAAATGTCCCAGAATTTGACCAAGTATCAAGTACCGTAATAGTTGAGCTTGAACCATTAGCAATAGTTAAAGTTCCATTGTTAGTTAAAGAACCATCAACAGTAAGATTATGGTTTGCATCAATTGTTAAAGTAGCACCACTATTGATATTTATACTTAAAGCACTACCGTCAACACTATTCAAAACAGGGTCAGTACCTGTATTTGGAATAACAACATTTGATGTACTATTAGGAACTCCGTTTCCACTACCTGAAATATCCCAGTTAGTAGCAGTATTCCAATCTGTTGTACCTCCGTTCCATGTATATAACGGATTTGTATATGACCAACGTACTAAGCCGGTTATTGCTGAACCATCGTCCTCTTCGTATATTTCACCGGCAATTGCACCAAAACCATCATTTATGGTAATGTTTCCTGTACCGGTAATTCTCTTAATATTAACTGAAGGGCCCGTATTAAAATATAGGTTAGAAGCTGTAAAATTTCCTGTAAAATTATTCTCCAACAATAAATACCTTCCACCGCTTGTGCCATTTGACCATGTACCGTTGGAGAAATTATTTGTTCCTTCATCAATGGAAGCTCCGGACTTAATCCAAATTCCTGTTGCATTTACATATTCAACCTGATAATAATTAGCATGAATTGTTCCACCTGAATTAACTGAAAATGAATAAGTTCCTGACCCCTGATTAGTAATAGTTGCCACATTTAAGTCATCAAGGCCAACCGCCTTAAAAATACCGCCTGAGTTAACAAATACTGAAGCTCCGGATTTTAACTTCAAAAATGCATTTTCGTCAACAATCATAGTACCTTCAATATTAATATCATCAGTTCCGCTACCATCACCAAGATTTAGTGTTAATGAATTCAAGTCAAAAGTCCCGCTTAATACGATTAATCCTTCATTTACAGTTAAATTGTTTGTGGTTAACTGATATATTGTACTTGCTCCACCCTCAATACTTAAATTGTAAAAACTTGAACTTCCCGGATTAAATGTTTTAGTAGCTGCCGCAGTACTTTTTAACACTAATTTTCCATTTTGAGCATTAAAAGTTCCGGTATTTACAAAATTACCTCCTACATTAACAGTATAATCAGTTGCTGTTACATCTAAGGTTCCTGTAGTTATGGTTAAATCATTAGTAATATTTAAAGTAGCAGAAATATCAACTGTACCTACTGAATTAATAATTAAATCATAAAAAGGCGTTGTGCCACAATTTAATGATTGGCTTCCTGTTGTAGAATTCATTTCAACAATACCTTGTCCATTAGTAAAAAGGCCACCATTTAAATACCAATCACCACCAACTTCAATTTTGTCGTTTGAAGAATTCATTGAAAGTGTACCCTTTATTTCCAAATTGCCCATTACAACTAAATCTGAAGTAGCATCGCTTGAGTTTATTGATACGAAAGCACCTGAATTTATCACTAAACTTTTACAAGTATCGGAAGTTGTTGTAATTTCAGGCTGATTTAATGCAGAAGCTATAACAACATCTTCAGACCCCGTAGGTACTTTATCGGGGCCGCTACTGGCAGACCAGTTCCCTACAGTATTCCAATCACTACTTGTAGCACCTGTCCATGTTAAAGTTACAGGCCCTGTCCAATTAATTAATCCGTTCGGATCGTTTTCAAAAGTTGAACCTGAAAATGAACCGGTTGCGTTATAAAATTCAAGTGTACCTGAAACGGCAGTTCCTTTAGTTACATTTGTGGCACCACCCCCAGGATTATCAGGAAAATTAACATCATTTATTCTGGAAGCATTTGTAAATGATTGCGTATTTTCAATTTTAAGACAAGTACCGGCACTAATTGGATTAGCAAAAGTTCCATAGCTAAAATTATTAGTTCCATCAATAGTTCCACTACTTGATATAGAAATACCCGAAGAATTCATATAATCAAATTCATAATACAAAGCATGTATTGTTCCGTTAATAGAAAAATTATAGCGTGTAGTACCGCTTCTGTTTGTAACGTATGCATAATTCCCGGCACTACCGACTACATAAATAACACCACCTGAATTTACAGTTAAAGAAACATTCTGTCCAAGTTTTAAATAGCCTCCTGCTCCTATTTTATAGGTTCCTGAAATACTCACTACGTCAAGATTATTACCTAATTCAACTGTATTTCCATTTCCATCGAAAATTCCTGAGGTAAGGGTAAAGTTATTTGCTACAGATAGATTATCTTGTAAAGTATAAGTAGCACCTGAATTTATTGTTAAATTATTAAAACTTGAGCTATTTGCTTGTATTGTAGCTGAACCGGAAGACTTATTCAAATTAAATGTACCGCTTTGAGCAATGGTTCCACTGGTAACAGTAATATTTCCGCCTACATTAACAGTTTGTCCATTTGCACTGAAAGTACCACTTAAAACCCGCAGGTTATCTTCAATAGTTAAACTGGT
This sequence comes from Chlorobiota bacterium, assembly GCA_013152655.1. GTDB lineage: Bacteria > Bacteroidota > Bacteroidia > Bacteroidales > B39-G9 > JAADFW01. Next base: position 20,422 of record JAADFW010000207.1, on the reverse strand, counting down.
ATTTTGAACATTTACTGTTCCGCTTGATTTATTTACTGTTACTTTGTAAAAATCATTTGTGCCTGTAGTACCAAGACTTATATTTTGGTTTGCAGTTCCATCAAAAATTATTTCACCCGACCTCTGAACAAAAGTTCCGCTTGTATTATTATACCAATTGTCTGCTATATTAATTTTATAATTTGAAGTACTTACATCAAGAGTAGCATCATTTATATATAATCTCTCATTTACATCAATATTTCCGGCTAAAGTTTTAGTAGTATTATTAGATAAATATAACCTGCCATAGGTTATTCCTGCAATTGCCTGGTCAATTGTACCATCGTAATAAGTATAGCTTGTTTCGCCCAATGAATAAGTTGCAAAATTTGACGGAAAATTATTAGCCCCTCTTACTCTGATATATTCGCCGTTTTCTAAGGTAAAAGTACCTGTACCTGAAGTGTTATTTATTAAATATGTATAACAATAAAACTGGTTTATTGTATTGTAAATAGTAACATCTCCCGAAATATCAACATCACCGTATAATTCAATATTTCCTGTTCCGTTAAAAATAACATTATTAAAAGTCGAAGCATAAATATCTTGATTACCACCATCAAAAGTAATAGTTCCAGAACCTGTATAAGTTCCGGAACCTGTCCACATTGTTCCTGAAAAAGTATGACTTTCGCCACCATCATTAAATGTTCCGGCAGCATCAATTGTTACATTATCATTCATATCAAGACTACCTCCGGTAGCAACTGTAAGTGTTGAATTAACCTGAAGTGCATCTTGAATTACATTAGCACCATTAAATGTTTTAGTTCCACTCCCACCAACGGTTAAATTATCAAACGTCATTGTTGTAATTGCTTGTGCTCCGGTACCATCTAATTCAATTGTTCCATTAGTTGAAGTAATAAAACTACCTCCTGAATTAGTTAAATCACCACCTATTGTTAAAACATAATTATTTGTACTTGGTGTTACAGTTCCGCTACTAATGGTAAAACTTCCATCCACATCAAATATAGCACCCGGGGCACTTGCATATAAATTAAAAGTTGCTCCCCCGTTAAAGATGATATTATAAAATGAATCATCGTCCGGATCAATATTTACATTTCCACTTCCGGCATTAAATGTGACCGTTGAGCTTCCGTTTATAAATACACCGTTTGAACCACGTGTCCAGCTTCCTCCAACAGTTATGGTTGAACCTGAATTTCCAATAGCTAAAATACCTGCGTTTGTACTTGTACCAATAACAATATCTTCAGCAACACTTAAATCGTAACCGGCATCAATTGTTAACGTTCCGGTAGATATTTGCAAACTTTTTACTGATGCATTTGAAGTGTTGATTATTGGATTATTACTTGCTGAAGGAATAACCACATCGCTCGACGAATTAGGTACGCCTGCCGGCGTCCAGTTTGCAGCCGTATGCCAATCAGTACTGGCTGAACCATCCCATGTTTTAGTGGTTATTACCGGCCATGTAATTTTATTTCCGGCATCATCTTCATAAGTATCACCGGCTAATTCACCATTTATTGTGCCTCCAAATGTAACTACGTCAGCAGTTGAAACACGTTGAACATTATAGTGGACACCAACAACCGGTGTTCCGCCATGATTAAAAGTAACATTGTTGATAGAAGCCACCGTAGCAGGGGCATCCAAAATTAAATAACGATAAGTTCCTGAATTACTCGTACTTATGTCAGACCATGAGCCATCAGAAAAATTATTAGTAGCATCAATTGTTGCTGTTGCCTGAACATCCATTCCTGTATTAACCATATATCTAAAATGATAATACCTTGCAGCAATTGTCCCTGTAGTTATGTTTATATCAATTCTTCTTCCGGTATTACTCGTTTCATTTGTAACTGTAGCAATGTTACCTGAAACACCAACAACAGAAAGTGTTCCGGCTACATTTAATACAGAACTGCCATCAACAGAATTAAACTGAAGTGTAGCTCCTGCATCAACTTGTAATTCTCCGCCTGCATCAATAGTATGTGTTTCAATCTGGTCTGGAGTATCATTGTCGCCTAAAATTAGTATATGTCCGTTTAAATCAACTGTGGCACCATTACCAATAGCTAATGAATCGGCAATTCTAAAATCATCGTTTATTGTGTAAGTTCTTGAATTTGTTTGAGATTGATTAAATAAAACCTTCCAGAAATTATTCCCGTTATTATCAATAGTTTTTGTAACTGCATCACTACTTTCAAATGTTATAGTTCCGTTTCTATCATAAAATGTTCCTGTATTACTCCAACTTCCTGTTAAGGTAATTGAATAATCTAAACCATCGCCAACATCTAGTCTTGCCGGTGTTTCAATAGTAAGATCATCTATGCTCCAGTTACCGCTCAAGGTCTTTGTTCCCCCAGTAGTACAAATAATATCTTTTGCAGTTAAAGCTGGAATTGTTTGTCCCCCATTACGATCAAAAGTTAAATTAGCATTAGTAGTTATCCATACTCCTGAATTAGTTATTGTAGTTGATGAAATAGTATGTGTAACGGCACCCATATCCAATGTTGCTCCACTATTAATAGTAAAAGTTCCGTTAATATCCATTCCGTTGTTTACAACGGTTTTATTTCCTCCGCCATTAGTAAAAGTGATATTATTGAAGATATTTGCAGCACCCGGGTCAATACTCTGGCCAGAGCTTCCATTCATAGTAAAATTACCACCGGTATTATCAAAAGTTCCATTATTAGTGAATGTGCTACCGCTAAACATCCAATCTTCATCACTATCAACTGTAACTCCGCTATTAATTGTTACTGTTCCTGAAATATTATACTGGTCATTTTGATTCATGGTTTTTGTACCAGAGCCTGCAAAAACTACATTGTTAAAATACATATTATCAGGATTTGCACCTGTTTCATTTCTTATTATTTGATCAGTTCCATCAAATGTGATTGTATTTGCTCCGGGAGTATAAGTACGCATATCAATAATTGCTCCGGCCAGTGTAAGGTCGAAGCCACCATCCACTAATGTTGGACTATTGTTCATATCAAAATTCCCATCTACATCTAACGCTGCGTTCATAGTAGCATTACCTGAGTTTCTAAGATATAATTCACCATAAGTAAACGAACAATTGATAATTTGATTACCTGCTCCATTTAATGTAACACGGCTTGTTGGGTCTAACGAATAACTTGAGAAACCTGAAGGAAATGCAACCGTAGGATCAATTAATCCACATGTTAAATAGGTTCCTGCATTCATTGTAAATGATTTACTTAAACCTGTGCAATTCATTGTGTAAGTGTCCATTCTTAGTGTAACACCGCTGGACTGAATAGATACATCTCCTGTAATGGTTAAATTTCCAAACATTCTTTTTGTACCTGAGCCTTTTAACGTTAAATTATGAAATTCCGTAAAATCAGCATCAATATTCCATCCCGCACCTTCGTGAATTAAAGTACCATTATTCCATGTTATTGCATTACCTGAACCATATGAAAAGTTACCGGTAAGAGTTATAGAATAACCTGCAACATCCATAGTAGCCTGATTGTCATTTAATGTAATAGTTGTTGCAGAAATATCTCCCAGTAAAGTTTTATTTGGTTTTCCTGAATTTTGTCTTTGTAAAATTAAACCATAATAAGTTGTAGAATAAATACTTTGGTCAGAATTAGAATAATACCTGACGTTTCCGGCAGACAAATTAATATTTTCAAAACCAGTTGGGAAATTATTTACTCCTTCTAAACGTAACTCCCCACCAGTCTGATTTAATGTATTAGAGGCACCAGCACCAGTAACTGTAACTGCACTTTGTAAAGTAACCCTGTTAATTCCACTTTTAATATACATATCGCCATTAACAGTCATATTTTGTGAAACAGTTTTTGTACCAGTACCCTGAAAATATACATTATTAAAAGTATTAACAGTGCCACTATTCCCTACATTTTGATTTGCTCCATCAAAGAACACAGAGCCAATGCCTGTTTGAGTAAACCCTGCATCACCAACATCATTTCTCCAGTTACGTGTAACATAAATAATTTTTGAAGCTCCATCCAAAACAGTTCCGGCTTGAATTCTAACATCTCTTCCTACATCAATATTTCCGGTAAGTGTTTTTGTTCCGGTACCACCTGTATAGAAATCATAAAAATTACCTCCGCTAATATTTTGGGCAGCACCCTGGAATGTTACTTTTGCGGTTCCCGGGTCAAATGTACCACCATTATTATTCCAATTACCATCTATTGTCAGATTATTAGTCCCGGCACTTAATGTTCCGGCTTTTAAATTTAAATCATTTAAGATATCTATTGCAGAATTAAAAATATAAGTAGCACCATCGGCATCTATTTGTAAATCATAAAATGAATCGGAAGAACCTCCGGTTGATATTGAACTCGTACCGGTAGAGCCATTAAATACAACAACAGAATTATTTTCATTAAAAGTTCCTGCATTACTCCATGAACCAGCCACAAAAACTGTATCAGTAGCATTAGTTTGTGTAAGCGTTGCAGAAGCTTTGATATCCACATTTTCATTCACTTGTAATTCATAACCATTTAAGACCAGTGTAATTGGATTTCCTCCCTCAGGGTCTATAGTTAATCGGTTACAAACAGCATCGGCCGCATTTATATTAACAGTATAAGTGCTTGCCAAACCTCCATTTGTATGTTCTAAAAATACATTTGAGCTTGAAGTTGGCCTGGTATTTCCTCCCCAATTCAATGCATTATTCCAATCATTATCTCCTCCTCCATCATCCCAGAAAAATCCACCCGGAAAAGTCCAATTAATTAAACTACCTCCATCAGATTCATAAACAGCTCCGGTAAAATCACCACTTGAATTTTCAAAAGTAATAGCACCGTTGCCCGATAATCGCTTCACATTATTGGCCGGCCCACTATTAAATGACACGTTAGTAGCTGTTATTCCGGCACCAAGATCAATTCCTGAAATTGTTATATATGCACCTGCAGGGCCATAACCATTATTAAAATTACCTTCACTAAAATTATTGGTAGCATCAATAGTTCCACCAGCTATTTCAATACCATTGCCCTGAATTTTTTCAACATGATAATACTTAGCATGAAAAGTACCGGTATTTTGAATAAATGTAAAATAATCAGTTGTTGTAGTTTGATTTGATGTAAGAGTCGCATCAGCTCCACTATTCCCAACAATCATAAATACACCTCCATCATTTGTGTAATAACCATCACGGCCTAATGTAACTATAGCAGCTGAATCAACTTCAAAAGTTCCTCCATTTATATCAATATGTCCATCCCTTGCCAATAAATCAATATCATAACTATTTAAATCTAAATAACCATTGTTTAAAATTAATGTCCTGTATCTGGTTGTATTAAAAGTTAAATCACTCTCTAATGTGTAAGTTGCACCTAAAGCATCAATAGTCATATCGCCAAATGAAGCACTTCCTCCTTTAAGTTGATGTGTTCCACTTGTTGCTTCCAGTGTAACTAAAGAGCTTGCCCTGTATGTAAAAGTACCTTCATTAATTAAACTTCCTCCAATAAATACATCTAAATTATTCGGATCAAACTCGCCATTTTGTACATATAAATCATTTTGCACTCGTAAATCATATGTATATAGAATAACCTGACTAGCTGTTAAATTAACTGTCAAATTATAAAATTGTTTTCCACTACCTGAGCCACCTGTATATAAATTACCCTGAGCAGCTCCGTTGAATGTAACTGTTCCTTGTCGTGGATTAAATACACCCGTATTTGTTCCATCATCATTATACCATCTTTCCTCAACAAGAATGCTATAATTGTTTGCACTAACATCTAAAGTTACTCCATCTTGTATATGCAATTCACCTGATAAAGTGATATTACCACCTAAAGTTTTTGTTTCCGTAAGATTTTTTGCTATTCCATCAATATATAAATCGTGAAAATCAGATGCTCCAATTGTCTGATCAGCACCATCAAATGTAACACTTCTGTTTGATTGAAAATTACCGCTATTTGTCCAGTTGCCCTGAACAGTTATACTTCGGTTATTGTCACTCGTTCTTAGGGTAGCCCCACTATAAATAGTAACATTACCATTTATATCCATATCGTTATCATACACCCTTTTAACTCCGGCATTTTTAAATTCAACATTATAAAACTGGTTAGAAGCATTATACAAACGGATTAATTGATCAGTTGATGCTCCGTCAAAAACAACAGTTCCATTATTATGAGTAAAAGTAGTTCCTGTATTATAGTCAAAATCTCTTCCAATATATATTGTATTTCCATTTAAGTCAAAAACTGCATTACTTGCTGTTAAATCAAAATCTAAATCCGCATCAATATCTGTATTTGCTGTAATGGTTTTATCACCTCCGGTTTTATTTATCACTAAATTACCAAAATAACTGGATGAATTAGAAGTTATGGTTTTACTATTTTGTGTGCCATCAAAAGTTGTTGTTCCAGTAGTTTGTGTAAAAATACCACTCAGATTAGACCAATTACCTTCAATATTTATATTTCTTGTTGCAGCATTTAATGTAACACTTGCATCAATTGTTAAATCTCCTGAAATATCAATATTTCCATCTAATGTTTTAGTACCGGAACCGCTAAACACGACATTGGCAAAATTAGAAGCTGAAATATTTTGGGCTGTTCCATCAAAAGTAACCGTTCCGGTCATTGAAGTATAAGCTGTACCCATATTCCAATCACCTGCAACTGTATGTGAAAACCCTCCATCAACAAAAACAGGAGTGTTTGCATTTCTCGTTACATCTCCGTTAATATCCAATGCACCAGTAGCTGTTTTATTTCCATCACCCTGAAATTCAACATTCGGATAAGTAAATCCACCCGGTATATTTTGGGCTGTCCCATCAAATCGTATAACATCAGATGCATCAATACTGATGGTAGCAAAACTGCTCATTGAAGTTTCGTAACTTGTGGCGCCACTTGTTCGTAATTCTACATTTGAACCCATCGTAAAAGTATCGCCACCATCGTTAGTAATACTAAAATCATCAATATCTAAAATAATGTAGTTTGCTGCTGACCCACCGGTATTTGTTATTGTAAAATTACCATTTACTATAATATTATCGTAAAAGTGCTTTGTTCTGACTGCCGAAGTAGCTGAACTAGTAATAATTAAATTATTGAAAGTATAAGAGCCCGTTCCTGCTGTTTCCACAATTTGGTCAGCATCGGCAGCATCTAAAGTAACTGTTCCTGTACTTGTAATAGAAGCATTGGAACCATTATCTATTCTCTTTGTAAATGAATGGTTAAAAGATGATAAATTAAGAATACATGAATTTCTTAGATATAAATTATTTATGACATTAATAGCACCATCAACAGTTTTAGTATTGTAATAAATAAATAAATTTGGATATGTAATATTTCCTCTCACTACTTGATCAAATGGACGATCATATCTTACTTGTGAAGAAGATTCAAGAACATAGTTATTAAAACCACTTGGAAAATTATCAACACCTCTTATATATAAGATTTTACCAGCAATTAAAGTAAACGTTTTATTTGCACTATTTTGTTTTAAAACAGAATTCAAATTAATTACTAAATGACCATATTGTATAACAAAATCATTATTAACTTTTACAGTATCACCACTTTGTATATTACAACTACCATTAATATAAATCTTTGCTGTACCCAAAGCTAAACTACTATCTGCTAAATTTTCCCATATAGTTCCACCAGTAAAAGTAATTGTTCCGGAAAAGTTACACTCACCGTCAAGCCTTAATTCCTGTATTCTTTGACTTCCTGTACCATCAATAACAGCATCAGGATATACTCGGGTTAAATCGTTAGCTCTATAATTGCCAACAATTGTTTTAGGATTGGCAGCAGCACCGCCATTATCAAAATATACTTCGTCAAAATTAGTAGTGCTACTTACTGTAATAGTTTGCGCACTTGCACTATTAAACGTAATTCTGCCATCGTTTGCCGCATATTTACTTCCCTCGTCAACCGTAAAATTCCCTGCAACCGTATGTCTTGATGATGTACTAACCTCTGTATTATTAGTTATATACAAATTTCCGTTTACAGTAAGAATATTTTCATTATTTGCACCCGAAATAGTTGCAATGCTTCCTCCGCTAAAAGTAAGGTTGTTAAAAGTTGCAGCGGTTTTAATTGATTGAACAAGCGTTGCATCCATTTGTATAGTACCGGTACCTGTCATTTGGCCTGTACCGTTCTCTGTCCAGTCGCCTGCAACAGTATGCGTAAATCCACCATCGGCAAAAGTTGCGCCTGTTTCTATTGTTACATTACCTTCAATATCAAAAGATACTCCGGCTGTAATAGTTCCTGAATTAAAAGTTATATTATTGAATTGTGGAGAATTTCCACTTATTGAAAAAGTTCCATCTATTATTGCATTTGCAACCTGACTTGAACTATTTTGTAAGTCAAAAGTTCCATTGTTTGTAATTGCTCCTTTTATATAAATAGTATGCGTAGCTGTATAAGCACCAATATTTAAAATACCGCCGGCATTTATTGTAGTTGTCCCATTTATAACTAATTGTCTTGCTACCGCATCAATTCCAAATGTTAAAGTTCCGGAAGTGCCACCTCCAATGGTAAGATTATTAATATTTATACTATCATTAATTGATACTACATGCGCATCTTGAATAACAAAATTATTTAACCCATTTTGCAAATCGGCTAATGCAGCAGGACTACTTCCTCCACCTCCCGGATTAGTATTCCAATTAGCCAAGGTTGTAAAATTACCTGTTCCTTGTGAATAATACGTTTGACTTTGAAGAGTAAAATTACATAATAACAAAATCAAGCTCAGGACAACTAAGCTTTTTATTTTATGAACCTTCAGGTTATTGACAAATGTTTTTTTAATCACTAACATTTTTTAACATTTTAAAATTAGTATAATTTTTATCAGTAATTACTTTTCAATTTTTATACTACACTTTTTATTTATCTGATTTATTGATTTTTATAAATTATTTAGTTTTTCTAATTCAATGATAAAAAACTATATGTCGTATTTATATGAAATTACGTAATAAATATTTAATCAATAAACTTATAAAGTTATAAATAAACTCTAATGATAGTACGGGAAACAATATATTGAGTTATATAATTTCTTTCAAATGATTATTTTATTAGATAAAATAGCAATCCTTATAGATAAATAATAAATTAATCAAAAGTTTGACGTTACAATATTTAACTTATTGCATTACAAGTAAATGAATAAATAAAACATTAAAAGATAAACAAATAAACAAACAATTTTTTTACACAAAAACTTTTAACTCATTATACAAAGTATCACGTTCAATTGGTTCTTTTCCAACAGATTTGATAAGGCTTACCAATTCCTCAGTAGTTATAGTAGGAGATTTATCTTCAGCGCCAGCCATGGAGTATATTTTTGTAGAATCATCAATGGTACCGTCAACATCATCTACCCCAAATGAAAGAGCTAATTGAGTTGTATCTTTACCAATCATTGGCCAATAGGCTTTTAAATGAGGAATATTATCAAGGAAAATTCGTGAAACAGCATAATTCTTCAAATCTTCTAATCTGCTAACTTCCCCGATATGTTCCAGACTATTATTTTCTTTCCTGTATTTTAATGGAATAAATGTATTGAACATTCCGGTTCTATCTTGAAGTTTTCTCAGCTCGTCCATATGGCTGATTCTATGTTTATACTTTTCAATATGTCCATAAAGTATAGTAGCATTTGAAGGTATTCCTAACTTATGAGCTGTCTCATGAATGTGTAACCATTGCTCAGTACTAGCTTTATCATCGCAAATTTCTTTCCGGATTTCTTTATCAAATATTTCAGCTCCGCCACCGGGGATTGAGTCCAATCCGTATTCTTTTAGTCTTAATAATCCTTCTTCAAGGCTCATTTTAGCCTTACGAATCATGAATTCCAGTTCAACTGCAGTAAATGCTTTTACATGAATGTCTGGCCTTACTTTTTTTATATCTTTAATAATATTTCCATAATAATGTAAATCTCTTTTTGGATGCACACCACCAACCAAATGTACTTCAGTTACAGGTTTTCCATCATATTCATGCACTTTATTTAAAATTTCTTCAGGGGAGAACTCCCATTGATCTTGTTTATTACTAATTTTTCTTGCATATGAACAAAATTTACAGCTATAAATGCAAATATTGGTGGGTTCAATATGAAAATTACGATTAAAATATGTTTTTAACCCATGTTTTTTTTCACGAATATAATTTGCAAGCACACCTAAATATCCAAGCTCGCCTTGTTCAAACAAAAAAATTCCATCTTCTTTAGTAATTCGCTGATTATTAATAACTTTATATGCAATTTCAATTAGTTTATTTTTGTCTTCAGAAGATTGAATAATATCTGTAATTTTATCTAAAAAGCTCACTTACTAAATAGTTTAAGTTTTTCTAACACAATTCCTGCTTTTTTATTCCTTTGAAGGAATTAAAATGTAATTATAATAAAAAAATGGAGCGAAAGTTAAAAAACAATCACTCCATAGTGTTAACAGTGTGTTAAATACGTTAAATCTTATGCGTTTTTTCGTCAGAAACCGAAAGTTTTTTTCTGCCTTTTGCCCTTCTTAATGCTAATACTTTTCTACCGGATACGGAAGACATTCTTTCACGAAAGCCATGTTTATTCTTTCTTTTTCGTTGCGAGGGCTGAAATGTTCTTTTCATTACAAGGTTGTTTTAAATATTTTGAAATACAGGTGTGCAAAGATAATATTATTTTAAAATAAGCAAAAATTAATATTTGCTATTTTTTACTAATAATAATTTAACAAAAAAATTCACAATCTTCTTTATATCAGGTTTTTAACTTCTTTTTCTTTGCTGCCGGAAATAAAACGTTATTTAGAATTAACCTGTATCCCGGTGAATTAGGATAAAGTTCGAGCTTTGTCGGAGGGTCGCCAACGAGGTGCTGATAGTCTTCAGGGTCATGTCCACCATAAAAAGTCCATGTTCCTTTTCCATGTTCACCATGGATATATTTGGCTTCGCCGGCACTTTTATTTTCTCCCATTATTAATACAGACGACTTAATATATTTCTCATTAAAAGCAGTTGTTTGTCCCATAAAGCCTTTAATAATCATGGTATGGTTTTGACATAACATTGTAGGAACAGGATCCCACTTAGCCGAAAATTCAAATAATTTAAAATAGTCTTTGTCTTTGCTTACTTTTCGGGTTTGTGTAACATCAATTGACGAAAATTCATATTCATACGGATTTTTACTTAAAATAAAATCTTTAAAAGCAAATGTTACATCAAAATCCAATTTTTTTTGAGCATCAGGGTCAGCGGGGTCACCATCATACATATATTCACAAATATCAGTATTTTTAGCAGATAAAGCAATGTCATAAGTATCAGTTGCAGAACACATTGCAAACAAAAATCCGCCTTTAAAAACATAGTCACTTATAATTTCAGCCACATACAATTTTAATTCAGAAACTTTATTAAAACCCAATTTGTTGGCTCTTTGTTCTTCATCAAAAACCCGTTCTTTATACCAGGCCATATTATGATAAGCAGCATAAAATTTACCATATTGCCCTGTAAAGTCTTCATGATGCAGATGCAGCCAATCATAATCATTTAACTTTCCCTGTATCACTTCCTCATCATAAATAATATCGTAAGGAATTTCGGCATAGCTTAAAACCAGAGTAACAGCATCGTCCCAAGGTAGTTTATCTTTAGGTGAATATACGCATATTTTAGGAACTTTTTCAAGATTTAAAACATCCATATTTACATCAGGTTGCGATATATAATTAATAATTTGTGTAGCCTGAATATCTGCAATAATATCATAACTAACACCTCTAATTATACATTCTGATTCTATTTCGCGATGATAATCAATTAAAAAACTACCTCCCTTATAATTCAGCAGCCATTTCACTTTTATCTCATTTTGCAATGTCCAGTAAGCAATTCCATAAGCTTTTAAATGATTTTCTTGATTTTCATCCATATAAATCAATATTTGTGATGCAAATACAGAATGAAAAAATAAAAATCCAATTATAAATATTATAAATCGTTTCATAAATTATGATATAATTTAAAGCTATATATGTTTAAAATACAATTAGCTATTGTCTAACAAAAACAAGCTAAAAAGGTTCGATAGTATTCTCTTCTGAATTTTCATCATCTTCTAACAAATCATGATTCATTTTAGACTTAAATACCTGGCCATTTGAATAATCATCATCAAACCCTAATGGATCAAGATATGTATCTAAATCAGAAAATTTGGCAAATTCGCTTTGAAATTTTAGTTTAACACTTCCAACTGCTCCATTTCTATGTTTTGCAATTATCAGTTCAGCAATTCCTTTTAAAGAATTTCCATCTTCATCTACATCAATGCGATAATACTCAGGCCTATGTACAAATAGAACCATATCAGCATCTTGTTCAATGGCTCCCGATTCTCTTAAATCGGAAAGTTGTGGGCGCTTATCACCTCCTCTTGTTTCAACCGAACGGTTTAATTGTGAAAGTGCAACTATTGGAATATTTAGTTCTTTTGCTATAGCTTTCAGCGATCTGGAAATGGTACTTACTTCCTGCTCACGGCTCGATCCTCTGCTATCACCTCCCATTGTCATAAGTTGTAAATAATCAATTACAATTAATTGTATATCGTTTTTTGCTTTTAATCTTCTGGCTTTGGCTCTTACTTCAAAAATAGAAATAGCCGGTGTATCATCTATATAAACAGGAGCATCCACTAATTTTTTTATTTTATAATCTAATTGTTCCCATTCATAGTTTTCTAACCTGCCATTTTTAATTTTTTCCGAAGCTAATTCAGTTTCACTAACAATTAAACGATTAACAAGTTGAATTGAAGACATTTCAAGAGAGAATATTGCTACTGATTTATTATAATCAACAGCCATATTTCGTGCCATAGTTAATACAAATGCTGTTTTACCCATTGATGGCCTTCCTGCAATAATTACCAAATCAGATTTTTGCCATCCGGATGTAATTCTATCAATACCCGAAAATCCTGAAGGCACACCACTCAGTCCGTCTTCTTGTTTTCCGGCCTCTTTTATTTGCTCAATCGCCTGTGCAATAACAGTATCTAATTTTAATGTTTCTTTCTTAATATTTCCTTCAGCAATTTCAAAAAGTTGCCTTTCTGAAAAATCTAATAAGTCATAAACATCAATTGAATCATCAAATGCATTTTTTTGCATTTCCGAAGAAATTCTAATTAATTCTCTTTGTATGAATTTTTGAGCAATAATTCGGGCATGAAATTCAATATGTGCAGATGAAGCAACTTTTCCGGTTAATTGAGTAATATAAAAGGGGCCTCCTATTTCTTCCAATTTATTGTTTTTACGGAGTTGCTCCGTAACTGTTAAAATATCAATAGCCTGTTCATTATTTGATAAATATAATATAGCTTCATATATCTTTTTATGTGATTCTTTATAAAAACTAGATGGCTTTAATATATCAATTACTGTTAGCACAGCGTCTTTCTCAAGCATTAAGGCTCCTAAAACTGCTTCTTCAAGGTCTAAAGCTTGTGGTGGTATTTTCCCATATTCAAGATTAATATTTTTTACCGATTCTTTGTTTTCTTTTTGTACAGCCATTGTTATTTTTTAAGGATAACAAAAATAGAAAAACTCTGCATTTTATTCTCGTAAAATTCTTTTCATTAGTTAACATTTTTAGTAACCGGTTTTATTAACAATTGTTAATAATATTATCTTATATTAAAAAACACCATTTATTTCTTAACATATTAATTATTAATAATTTATGCACATAATGAAAAAATATATTTATTCATCATAATTATACTATGGTAATATGCTGAATATTAAAATAAAATATTTATATTTTTGAGCTTTACAATTCAGATAAAAATTATATGCTTGTTTTTGCTAATGCCAAAATTAATATCGGATTACATATTTTATATAAAAGAAAAGATGGATTTCATAACCTTGAGTCTGTTTTTTACCCAGTTCCACTTTATGACATTATTGAAATTAATGTATTAAAACAAAAGAATACTAACTACCAATTTATTAATTCCGGACTATCTGTAAATTCAGAGATAAAAGATAATTTATGTATTAAAGCATATTTACTTTTAAAAGAAGAGTTTAATCTACCTCCTGTTAAAATACATTTGCATAAAATAATTCCTTTTGGAGCAGGCTTAGGAGGCGGTTCATCTGACGCTGCATTTACAATTAGAGCCTTGAATAATTTATTTAGTTTAAATCTTTCATTAACCGATAAAATACATTTTGCCAATCTGTTGGGAAGCGATTGTGCTTTTTTTATTAAAAATGAACCTTCTTTTGTAAGTGGGAAAGGCGATGTAATTAGTAAGTATGACATTAACCTATCAGGCTATTTTTTGGTTTTAGTTTATGCTCCAATAATAGTAAATACAGCTGAAGCATATAATAACCTTGAGTTAGTTAAGCACAATACACCCTTACTGAATTTTATAAAAAAAGGAATTGGAAATTGGAAACATGAATTAAATAATGATTTTGAAAAATCTGTTTTCAAAAAACATACAGAATTATTAACAATAAAAAACAAACTTTACAAACATGGTGCTGTATATGCATCAATGTCTGGTAGTGGATCGGCTGTTTACGGTATCTTCAAAGAAAAAACAGACTTGGATAATCAATTTCCCCTTAATTACTTTACATGGCAAAAAAAACTTGATTAAGAATTACAACTACTGTGTTTTTTGAAATAAGTAAACCATATATTTCTTATATTTTTTAAAGTTACTCCCGTTTCTCTCACCTGTTAAATGCTTATCTTCTAACTTAGTAAGTTTCTTTTTGTATTTCCATTTCAAGAATTTCACAAAAGATGGAAAGCGATCTTCCAACAGTAAAAAAAGTACTTTCCAAACCGGTAGAATAACATCATTCGACAATTCATTAATTATATCAAATGTTGGGGCAGTATTATCTGTTATATTTTTTGATGATAATTCTTTTACACTGGCTTTTTTAATTTCATATTCCCAATCAATAAACTTATGGCCTCCACCAATTGGGCTTTTACCTACAGCATCGGTTTTAAAAAAATCAGCAATTAAAATATATCCGTCTTTGTTTGTATAATTTAAAAAGCCCTTTATTGCATCTTTTATAGGAATGTATTGAAAACTTTCGCTAAAAAGAATCAAATCATATTTTTTTGTTGTTTGAATTTCTTCAAATTTACAATTGAACAGTTCAATTTTATCACCAATTAATTTTTTCACATATTCTGTAAGCAAATTTCCGGGAGAAACACAATCGACCTTATAACCTTTTTCAATTAATTTTTGAGCAATTTTTCCCGATCCACAACCAACATCAAGAATTGTTTTCACACCATCGGGTATTAAAGAAAATAACATTTGTGTATAATTTTCCTGTGCCTTAGCTAAATTTGAAATATTCACATCTAAATCAGGTGTGAAATATCCATAATGCAAATATTCACTTTTAAGAAAAAATTTGAAAAAATAAAGCCCTATTTCCAGCCCTGCTTCTTTTGAATCAACTTTATAACCTTTTTTGTTTGCCATAATAAATTAACTTGGTGTTGTAAAGAAAAATAAATATTGTTATAAAGATAAATAATAAAAATAAGGCGAACTGTTTAGTTCGCCTTATTTTTATTCAAATTCTAAAATTATTTGATTTTTAGAGATACTTTCTCCATTTTTCACATAAACTTCCTTAATTTTACTACTTAACGGGGAACATACCTTATTTTTCATTTTCATTGCTTCTAAAATAAACAGAACCTGTCCTTTTTTTATTTTCTGTCCCTTTTTAATATTCAATTTAGTAATAGTTCCGGGTATGAATGAAATAATCTTTCTCTCATCCGGTTTTTCCCAATTAGTTCTATTCTCAAACTTTTTTGTTAAATGGGTTCTATATTTTGTCCCTTCAATTATCAGAGACTTACATTTAATTTTTTTATCCATAATACGTACTATTAAAATGGTGGTATTCCATGTTTTTTAATTGGCCTTGTTTCTGCTTTATGTGCAGAAACCTGTATAGAATGCAATAAGATTCTGCGGGTTTCTTCAGGCTCAATAACTGAGTCAACATAACCTTTTGCAGCAGCAACATACGGATTGGCAAATTTTTCTTTATACTCTGCTATTTTTTTCTTTCTCATCTCTTCAGGATTTTCAGCACTTGCAATTTCTTTTCTAAAAATAATATTAGCTGCTCCCTCTGGCCCCATAACAGCAATTTCAGCACCCGGCCATGCAAAAACAAAATCAGCTCGTAAATGTCTGGAATTCATAGCTATATATCCACCTCCATAAGCTTTTCTTAAAATTACAGTAATTTTAGGAACCGTTGCTTCACTATAGGCATACAATATTTTAGCACCATGCCTGATAACACCTGCATGTTCCTGGTCAACACCAGGTAAATAACCGGGCAAATCAACAAGCGTTACAATAGGAATATTAAATGCATCACAATAACGAATAAATCGAGCCGCTTTATCAGATGAATCCACATCCAGAACACCAGCTAAAACTAAAGGTTGATTTGCAACAAAGCCAATAGTTTCACCATCAAGCCTTCCAAAACCAATTACAATATTAGAGGCCCAAAGTTTTTGAACTTCAAAGAACTCAGAATCATCAACAACTGCTTTAATCACATCAATAATATCATAAGGTTGTTTTGGGTCGCCCGGAACTATATCATCAATTTTATATTCAGGCTTTGGATTTTTAGGTGGAAATTGTTTTGCTTTGTTCGTATTATTCCAGGGAATGTATGTAATAAGCTTTTTAATTTGACTAAAACATTCCGCTTCGCTTTCAGCATAAAAATGAGCATTACCTGTTATTTCGCTGTGTACTTTTGCCCCACCTAAATCTTCCATCGAAATTTCTTCTCCTAATACAGTTTTAATAACTTCAGGGCCGGTAATAAACATTTTAGAAATTTTATCAACAACAAAAACAAAATCAGTTAATGCAGGTGAATAAACCGCACCTCCGGCACATGGCCCTAAAATTACCGATATTTGAGGAATTACTCCGGATGCTAATGTATTTCGATAAAATATTTCGCCATAGCCGGCTAAAGAATTTACTCCTTCCTGTACCCTGGCTCCTCCTGAATCGTTAATACCAATTAAAGGAACTCTCATTTTCATAGCATGATCCATAATCTTACTTATTTTACGGGCATGCATTAGTCCTAACGAACCACCGGCAACTGTAAAGTCTTGGGCATAAATACAAACAGGTGCTCCATACAGCCTTCCTGTACCAATTATTACACCATCGCCATGAAGTATTTTTTTATCCATATCAAAATCTCTTGCTTCGTGTTCAACAAAGAGATCATACTCATGAAAAGAATCTTCATCAAGCAACTCAATAATTCTTTCACGTGCAGTAAGCTTACCCATAGCAACTTGCTTTTCAATTGCTTTTTCACCACCACCCGAAAGAACTTCTTCACGTCTTTTTTGAAGATCTTTAATCTTTCTTTTTAATGACATATTACCAGATTTAAGTTATACAATATGGTTTATTAATAATTAATGAACTGCAACGATACAAAATTATTCAGTTTAATAAAAACTTTAAAAAATGTTTTTGACGACTATTATTACATCGAATTACTAATAAGAATGTTAGGGTAACTAAGGAATTTGATTTTTTTTTGTGGAATAAAATTTGCAAAAGATTTTTTTGCAATTCTAACATTTATTTTTAACGAATTTTACGTCATTTTCTTATTTAGGAGCATATCTGTAAAGTAAAAAAGCAATTCCGCTAAAAATAATGTTAGGAATCCATACGGCTAATAAAGTATTCATTGACCCGTTAGTTGCAAAAACTGTACTTACTTGCATAAACATAACGTAAGTAAATGCTATAAAAATACCTACTCCAATATGTAGTCCAACTCCTCCTCTTACCTTACGCGATGCTAAAGAAACACCAATTAATGTTAATATAAAAGTTGCAAAAGGAAAAGAATACCGCCTGTATTTTTCAATTAAATAAGTATCAATATTATCAGAACCTTTCATTTTCTCTTTTTTAATAAAATTATTCAACTCAAAATAATTCATAGTTTCTACTACATTTGAACGTTGTTTAAAATCAGAAGGGAAAATGGTGAGTGTTGTATCGATTGATTTTTTCTTGGTCAATTTTTCATGAATGCCATCAAAATCACGTATGTAACAATGATTTATTTTCCATTTATTTTTTGCAGTATCCCATTTAATATAATCGGCAAACAACTTTGAAACTAATTTGCCATCTTTAAATTTCTCCATTGAAAATTTCTGTCCTATATCATTTCTGGTATTATAGCTTTCCATATAAACATACACACCCGGACTTATTTGCATATGAATATTCCTGTCTTTATTCCTGAATTCGTTCCGCAAATAAGTATTTTCAAATTCAAGCCGCACCCTATTCGCAGGAGGAATAACAAAATTTATTAATACAAGTGAAAAAACAGCAATAACAGAAGCAGAAATAAAATAGGGAACAAGTATCCGGTTAAAACTAATACCATTGCTCAACATAGCAATAATTTCAGAATTATTTGCTAGTTTGGATGTAAAATAAATAACCGCAATACAAGTGAATAAAGCAGAGAATAAATTTGCAAAATAAGGAATAAAATTCATGTAATAATTGAAAATTATTTGACGTATAGGAGCCTCCTTTTCAATAAAATCATCAATTTTTTCAGAAATATCAAATACAATTACAATTCCTATTATTAATGCAATAGCATAAAAATATGTACCAAGGAATTTTTTAATAATATATATATCAATTTTTTTCAGCATTTAATTTTTATTTTACCTAACGTAAACTTTTTAAAAAACTTATATTACAACAATAAATAGACAATAATAATTTTAAAAGTTGCCCAAAGATAGGAATTTACTATTATTTCGTTTCATGAAATTTATATTCTTGTCATCATTTTTTGTAACATGATGTTTTTCCATTCAACAAAATTACCATTGTCAATTTTTGTTCTTGCCTCTTTTACAAGCCATAAGTAAAAATTCAGGTTATGAATACTGGCAATTTGACCTGCTAAATACTCTTTTGAAATAAACAAATGGCGCAAATATGCTTTACTATAATATTGGTCAACAAATGATTTCCCGTTTTTATCAACAGGCGAAAAATCATTTTTCCATTTTTCATTTTTAATATTAATAATTCCCTCTGAGGTAAAAAGCATTCCATTTCGCCCGTTTCGTGTTGGCATAACACAATCAAACATATCCACTCCGAGACTAATACCTTCTAAAATATTTGCCGGAGTTCCAACTCCCATTAAGTAACGGGGTTTATCTTCAGGTAAAATATTATTTACTACCTCAAGCATGGCATACATTTCCTCAACCGGCTCACCTACTGATAATCCACCAATTGCATTTCCAGCCTGATTATAAGAAGCAATTGTTTCAGCAGATTGAATTCTTAAATCTTTGTAAACACTACCTTGCACAATTGGAAAATAGAACTGTTTATGTTCGTATTTTGGTTGCGTATTCTTAAACCTTTCAATTCCTCTTTTCAGCCACTTATGCGTCAACTCCATTGATTTTTTCGCATAATCGTAGCTACATGGAAAAGGAGTGCACTCATCAAAAGCCATCATAATATCAGCTCCTATAATCCGCTGAATATCAACAACACTTTCAGGAGTAAAAATATGTTTTGAACCATCAATATGAGAACGAAAAACTGCTCCTTCCTCACTTAACTTTCTGTTATTTGCCAATGAAAAAACCTGAAATCCTCCACTATCGGTTAATATAGGTTTTGGCCAGTTTATAAAACGATGCAAGCCACCTGCATTTTCTAAAACTTGTATTCCGGGACGTAAATTCAAATGATATGTATTGCCAAGTATTATTTGTGCTTTTACATCTTCAATTAAATCTCTCTGATGAATTGCTTTAACACTTCCAACAGTACCTACAGGCATAAAGATAGGAGTTTCTATAATTCCATGATCGGTATATAGTTTTCCGGTTCGGGCCTTTGACGATTTATCTTTTGAAATTAATTTAAACTCCATTATTTCTTTTTTGAGCTGGCAAAGATAAATAAATATGTTTTTACTTAACAAATATAAAATGAATCAGTTTCCTATCTTAGTTAACCTACATGGGCTAAATATTATTTTAAGGTGCTATAACAATATTTATTCTACACATTAAAATCATTACTGTTCTTTTTCTTGATAAAAAGAACCAAAAAT
>JAADFW010000206.1 GCA_013152655.1 Chlorobiota bacterium | reverse complement strand
TTGATCCTTTTCAATATTTATTCTTAAAGATGTAATGGTTTTCTTTTCATTTGGCAATATTTCAAAATAGCCTTGTTGGTCACTTTTAGCATAGCTTTTTGAAGAACCCTTTTTTTTTTAATATTAGTAAGTAATAGTTTAATTTTTTATTATATAAATGATCTGTGTTTTCTACAACCGCATCTATTTTTACAAAAATATCATCTTGAATTAAATTAATTTTAGCTTTTAAACTTTCAGAATCTTGAGCATGAAGTAATCCTAAAGCCAACATAAAAACGAAATATATATAATAATATCTCATTTATAATATATTACTTAATTGGTGTAATTTTTAATAATTACCGACTTAAAATCAGACTTTTGATTAATTATAGCATCTTTCATTAATGAATTTTCACCAAATATTTGTAAAGAATTTAAAGTGCCTTCTTGATTTACACTTAAGCTCGATTTCTCTGTGCTATAAAAATTATAGTATTCATAATTGTTTTTATATCCAACTTGATTTATAACTTGATTATCTCCAGTCTGCAATGATTTAATATAGATATTATTATCTCTTCCTGTTTGTATTAAATTAACATATGATGCTATGCCAGAATTGAGAGAAGGGCTTTTTTTAACAGCATGATTCTCTCCTATAACTCCAAAATACTCGTTGATGATAAACGTATTTTCATCAGTCTGTTGAGCTATAATGGTAGCTTGAAAAGCAAAAATTAACATAAAAAATATAATTAGGGATTTCATAGTTTTTGAAAATTTTAATGATTATCAAATAATTATCAAAAGAAGTTCTCACCTCCTTTGATAATTATTATTACTGAAAAAGAATTATTTACTTAATTCTTTTTTCTTATGTTCAGTTTTTTAGTTAGTCTGAACAACTGTATTCGTATTACCGGCACCATGTTGAGTTACTTTACTTACTCCACATGCCATTACCAGTTTGATTCACATTAGACATATTGTTAGATCCATATTGCCATTGTTGTGACCAGTTATTAGTTCCATTTTGCAATAATTTGGCTTCACCTAAAGCGGAAGCTGCATCTTGATATTGGAATCCAGAGTTTCCAGCACCATTCTTTTGTTCGATTCGTTGATAACCATCATCTCCATATTGTTTTTGGGTCGCCATATCGTTGTTTCCGCTTTGAATGATACTTGCATAGTTCACGGTTCCAGACATTACATTATTCTGATCTTGAAAAGCAGAATTACCGTTTCCAGATTGATTAACTTTTGCCATATTATAGGAACTATTTGCTGCAAAACCTCGCTGAGTTTGAAGTGATGTGTTACCATTTCCAGTTTGAGTAGCTTCAGCCTTATTATACTTCCCATCCAATTGATTTTGTGTTGCAACATTTCCGTTTCCAGGTTGATTTATATAAGCTATTGACGCCCCTGCTTCTTGCTTTTGTGTTGCTTTGTTATTATTGCCAGACTGATATGATTTAGCATCATTAGCCCATGCAGTCTGTGTTTGTCGCGATTCGTTGCCATTACCAGTCTGTTCTGCTATTGCCCAATTGTTTTCATAACTTTGATTTTGCCAAGCTTTATTACTATTTCCAATTTGTTTAATATTGGCCGTACTCACGTCCGAATCATAAGTCGGTGATATTTTTCTGTCTACCTGATTTTGATTTGCGTAGTTACCATTACCTTTTTGAATAATAGAAGTACTATTTGCCAGACCATTTTGATATTGAATGGCTTTATTCGTATTTCCATCTTGTGAAACATAACTTGTTTCATTTACACCATCTTGTTTTACTGTTGATGTGTTGTTCTGAGCAAATCCTATTGCTCCAATCATAAATGCTGCTGTACCTAAAATAATTTTTCTCATAATAAAAGGGTTTAAAAATTAAAGAGGACATCCAATTTATCGGATATCCTTGATTTTCTAGTTTGTTTGTGTAACTGTATTTGTATTACCAGCACCATGTTGAGTTACTTTACTACTCCACATGCCATTACCAGTTTGATTCACATTAGACATATTGTTAGATCCATATTGCCATTGTTGTGACCAGTTATTAGTTCCATTTTGAGTTAATTTGGCATCAGCCAAAGTAGAAGCCGCATCTTGTCTTTGGTATCCATAATTTCCGTTTCCACCTTTTTGCAAAATTATAGCGTTACCACCATCACCATATTGATATTGTCTTGCTTCATCACCATTCCCTTTTTGATCTATGGATGCATAATTTCCATTATTACCTACTCCTAAAGATGATTGATCTTGAATTGCAAGATTACCATTACCTGATTGTTTAATCAATAATTCGCCTACACTATTCCAAGCTCCTCCGGTTTGATCTTGATATGCTTCATTGTTGTTACCACTCTGATTTACATTAGCAATACCGTGTAAACTACCATCTTGCTTTTGATCGGATTTATTGCCATTACCAGATTGAATAGCTTTCATGAAATTATTGGTGCTACTAACTTGTTCTTGCCGTGCGTTATTATTATTTGCACCATTTCCCTGATAAACTATACCGGTATTGCCATGTCCATTCTTCTGAATTTGCACAGATTTATTGCCATTACCTCTTTGGGTTGCATCTAAAGTACTCTGTCCAAAGTTTTTTTGATATTGATTCGCATCATTTCCATTTCCAACTTGCAATATTGTTGCCATTCCTTGGGTAGTAGGATGATTATCGCTTTGATTTTGAACAGCTTTATTGTTATTTCCAACCTGCTTTACATAGGCATTATGCCAATAACCTTCTTGATTTTGTGAAGCATTGTTTGTACTCCCATCTTGAATGACATCACTTGTTAGATTAGTGCCATTTTGGCTTACTGTTGACGTGTTGTTCTGAGCAAATCCTATTGCTCCAATCGTAAGTGCTAAAGCACAAAGAAAAAGTTTTTTCATAATTAATATAATTAAAAGTTAAAAAAAATTCTGTGCTATTAATCAATTATAAAAAAATTCAATACTATAGAGTTATCCATAAATAGAAGTAGGAATACAATTTGTAGATTTGTATCTCAAAAATAAATAGTAATTAACTGTTTTACAATACCCTTATGAGGGTATTTTTTAATACTAAAAGGTTTCATGATATTAATAAGAAGAATTCTCAGAATGAGATAAATTTATAAACTTACTAGTAAAAAAATATTTAAAAACTAACTGCCCTCAACGCAAGCCTACGAAGTATTTCGCTAGTTTTATTTTTGCCTAAAAATTAAGAATCAATATTTCTTACTTAGATTCCCGCTTTCACTTCGACAAGCTCAGTGTAACACGCGAGAATGACAATTTCAACGGAAACCTCAACGCAGATCATCGAGGAATTCTTTTCGATTAAATTACTCCTGTTTTATTACAAAACAAGATTAACTCTTTTACACTATGCGTGTTGGATTTCTTAAAAAGGTGTTTTCTATGGGTTGCAACCGTGTGTTTGCTAATAAATAATTTTTCAGAAATTTGTTTATTAGTATTTCCTTTTGCTATTTCAACTATTATTTCTCTTTCCCTTATTGTAAAGAAGTTATTATAAGCTTTATAAATATTATTCTTAAAAACTTCTTTATTTAAATTTTCAGCTTCAAATTTCCAATTAACAGCATCAGAGGCATCAATAAAAGAAATATCGGCTAACTTAGTCAATCCTTTTACCAAAACTCCTTCATCATTAATTTCAGTAATATAAGATTGGCTAAGAACCTTTATATATGTGCCCTCCTTTTTTTTGCGTCGATAAGAAACACAGAGCGTATTATTTAAAATGTTATGTGGGTTTTCTGAACAATATAATACAGCTGTTTTACTTATTCTATTAACTATTTCAATGTCATTAGGGTGAACATT
Source organism: Chlorobiota bacterium (assembly GCA_013152655.1). Taxonomy (GTDB): domain Bacteria; phylum Bacteroidota; class Bacteroidia; order Bacteroidales; family B39-G9; genus JAADFW01. The sequence goes on along the minus strand of JAADFW010000206.1, from coordinate 1,350 downwards.
GTTTAATAAAAAATCTAAATCAATATCATCATCCGAATAACCTATAACATTATAAAATCCTTTGCAATAAATTATTTTGTTATTTAAGCAATCTTTAATGTAGAAACATTCATTATTATTTAAAACAATGTTGTTTACATTAAAAAAATTGTTTTCAATTTCTTCATAAAGGATTTTACTTAAAGCCGTTGAATTCTCATTAATATAGAGATTCATATCAATGTCTGCAACATTTATATTTTCTGTAAAATCTATTAAGCTTGATGGGCTTTTCATAAATAATTTATTTAGAATCTGTATAAGAATTTTTTTTTGCTCTTATCCTTTAAACCTCATTTATTTCAGTTTCTATCAGCATATTTTATTTGTATTTACATGAGTTTTTAAGTGTTAATTTTTGTTTTTCAACGATTTACGGTTTAACTATATGTTAGTAAAAGATAATTTAGTCTTTATATTGGATTAAAAAAAAATAAAACTTACTATTCGTCGTATAGTATTAAAGAATCGACTAAAGGTTGTGAAACAAATGCTGTTCGTTATAAAATACACTTACCTGCTTTAATATCTTTATCGCCTCAAGTTGTACCCTTTATACCGTTTTTGACAATAATTAACTTCCATTTTCTTTGGAGTTATTTGGGATTTATTCATCTTTATTTTAGATAGATACATCGTTTCAACTTATAAAAAAAGTGATAGTATTATAGATGAAGTTATACAAGCATCTCCACGAATTTTATTAGCTGTTATTATTGTAATCATATTCATTCAGAAAATAATTGTTTAACTTTCAGTAATTTTTAGTCCAAGGATTATAAAAATAGTGGTTTTCATTTGCTTCATTATTAGCAGTATTACGACATATTTTGCTCAATTATACAATCCTAATTCTGAAGAAAATAAAATACTTAGCATTAGTATTACTACAAAAGTAGAAGTTGAAAAATCTGAATTTATTTACCCAAGCGCAGATTCGAGAAGAATCTACAAAAACGGTTATCTTAACTAAGGCTAATGATAAAATATAATAAGACTTTCATTTAATTTTGAAAAACAAACACACAATACATCTTTTTGAACTAAGTCTTGCTACGCTTTTTATTAGTACATCTGGTGCATTAGGACGCTTTATTGATATGCCAACGCCTGTGATTATCTGGTGGCGATCTGCATTAGCATTGGTTTTTCTTTATATTTTTTGTAGATATAAAAGAATAAACCTTAAGCTAAATTCAAAAGACATTCCTACATTTATTATTAGCGCGTTGTTTTTAGGAGCACACTGGATTACTTACTTTTATGCCTTAAAGCTTTCTAATGTAGCCATTGGAATGTTATCTCTATACA
>JAADFW010000205.1:17244-19053 GCA_013152655.1 Chlorobiota bacterium | reverse complement strand
TATTGGCTACTTAAAGACAGCAGAAAGCGATCTCATCGACATTTTTAAATATATAAAAAAAGACAGACCTTCTGCCACTAAAATTATTGGTGATAAAATATTTTTTGATATTTATTTGCTTGAGCGTCCAAGGTTATCAGGTTTTTCTTTTACCGGTGTTTCAAAATCGGAAGCAGATGATTTACGCGAGGAAATTAAGCTGATAAAAGGCAGCCAGGTTACTGACAATATTATTATTAATACAAAAAATACAATAAAGAAGTTTTATGTTGATAAAGGCTATTTAAAAACTTTTGTTAGTATTCAACAAGATGAAGATACAGCTTATGTAAATAAAGTAGTATTGCAGATTAATGTTCACAAAAATGAAAGAGTGAAAATTAATGATATCATTTTTGAAGGTGATAGTGTTCTGAAAGAAAACAAATTATGGCGTGCCATGAAAGAAACAAAGCGGAAAAAATGGTATAATTTGTTCAAGCCTTCAAAATTAATAGATAAAAAATACGAAGATGATAAAAAGAAAATAATTGAGAAATATAATGAATTAGGTTATCGTGATGCAAGAATTTTAGATGATTCAATTTATTTTAATGATGATAAAACCATAAATATTGTAATTAAGATTAGTGAAGGGCCTAAGTACTATTTTAGGAACATTACCTGGGTTGGAAACTCTAAATACTCCTCCGATGCTTTAAGCCAGGTTTTGAATATAAAAAAAGGCGATGTTTTCGATCAATCTGTTTTAGACAAAAGATTATTAGTTGATGAAGATGCCGTTAGTTCTCTTTATTTGGATAATGGATACTTGTTTTTTTCAGTAACACCAGTTGAAGTAAATGTAGAAAATGATTCTATTGACATTGAAATGCGAATTATTGAAGGGAAACAAGCCAGAATTAATAGAGTAACAATAAGCGGTAATACAAAAACAAATGAACATGTTATCAGGCGGGAAATAAGAACTAAGCCAGGGCAGCTATTCAGCCGGTCTGATATTATTCGTTCACACAGGGAATTAGCACAACTGGGTTATTTCGACCCTGAAAAGCTGGATGTTACTCCTGTTCCTAATCCTGCTGATGGTACAGTAGATTTGGAATATACCGTTGAAGAAAAACCCTCAGATCAAATTGAATTGTCAGGAGGTTGGGGGCAAAATATGGTAGTTGGTACACTTGGCCTGGTATTTAATAATTTTTCTATCAGAAATGTTTTAAAAGCTGATGCATGGAGGCCATTGCCTTCCGGAGATGGACAAAAACTTAGCTTAAGGGCACAAACAAATGGAACATACTATCAGTCATATAGTTTATCTTTTGTTGAACCCTGGTTAGGCGGGAAAAAGCCAAATTCATTTTCGGTTTCTGCTTATCGATCTATTAGAAATTATGGCGGTTATTATTCAACATCATTTGCTGCCAATACATCTTCAATGAAAGTTACCGGAGTTGCTGTAGGGCTTGGACGTAGATTGACATGGCCTGACGATTTCTTTATTCTTTCGCATGAGCTAAGTTATCAGCAGTATAATTTAAGTAATTATGGAACTTATTTTATATTTTCCGATGGTAAGTCAAATAATATCAGTTTTAAAACTACCTTTTCGCGTAACTCTGTCGATCAGCCAATATACCCTCGTAGAGGCTCGCTATTGTCATTGTCGCTACAATTAACACCTCCTTTTTCACTGCTCAACAATAAAGACTATTCTGTCATGACTGACCAGGAAAAATATAAATGGATTGAATACCATAAATGGACAATTAAGTCATCATGGTTTACCTCTCTCGTCGGAAAATTAGT
>JAADFW010000205.1:0-17231 GCA_013152655.1 Chlorobiota bacterium | reverse complement strand
GCAGAATTCGGATTTCTTGGAATGTATAATAAGCAAGTTGGCCCATCGCCGTTTGAAGGATTTAATTTGGGTGGCGACGGATTATCCGGATATAATTTATACGGACGTGAAACCATTGCACTTCGTGGCTACGATAATGGTTCAACAAATCAAGGTTCATTAACACCGGTAATAAATGGAAGAGTTGCCGGCGGTAATATTTATGATAAGTTTACAATTGAATTAAGATATCCTTTTTCTTTAAATCCGTCAGCAACCATTTACGGGTTAGCATTTCTCGAAGGTGGCAATGCCTGGTACGATCAAACAAAATTTAATCCATTTGATATTAAAAGAACTGCCGGTGCAGGAATACGTGTGTTTTTGCCAATGTTTGGAATGCTCGGTGTAGATTGGGGGTATGGGTTTGATGTGGTACCATCAACGCTTGAAAAAAGTGGTGGCCAGTTTGCTTTTATTATTGGCCAGCAATTTTAAAATAAACCTTTAAAAATTATTGTTATGAAAAAATTTAAAATTTTATTAGTACTTGCTCTAATGGGGTCAGTTACGTTTGCACAAAAATTTGCTTTTGTCGATACGGAGTATATTTTAAAACATATTCCGGCTTATGAAACAGCACAGGAACAATTAGATAATATGTCGGTTCAGTGGCAAAAAGAAATTGAAGTTATGTATGCTGAAATTGATAAGATGTATAAGGATTACCAGGCTGAGAAGGTATTATTAACTGAAGACTTGAAAACAAAAAAAGAAGATGAAATAATTAATAAAGAAAAAGAAGTAAAAGAACTTCAGAAAAAACGTTTTGGTACTGAGGGCGATCTTTACAAAAAGCGTCAGGAACTTGTAAAGCCAATACAAGATGATATTTTTGATGCAATTAAACAAATGGCCTCTGATGGAAATTATGCTATAATCTTTGATTCATCATCAGGTGCAAATATGTTATACACAGACCCAAAATATGATAAAAGCGATGAAATTTTAGATAGGCTTGGTTTTAAGAATTAATGCGTTTTTTCTAACAAAAATAAAATGATTTTAGGTATTCTTTGAAAAATTGAAGCTGGTAATGCAACAGATTTTTTAATACAATGTAAATGAATATCTACTGATATATCAGATTATGGAATACCCATAATTGAAGTTATTGAAAATATGCAAATTTACCAGATTTACTTAGTTGTAGAAAAGGTATGAATTTTCCGGGTTAATTTTTATATTTGCGTTTAATTTTAAACACTATAATAAAAAAAGATGAAAAAAATTACAAAACTTATTCTGGTTGTTTGTTTGTTAGCTTCTGGTAGTCTGGTTGCTCAAACTAAACTAAAAATCGGCCATATTGATTCTAATAAATTACTATCAATTATGCCGGAAAAGGCCGAAGTACAAGCAACATTAGAAGCACATGCAAAAGATATTGAAAATACTTTGGCAGGAATGCAAGATGAATTTGAGAAGAAATATCAGGATTATTTAGCAAAATCAGATTCACTAACTCCTTTAATTAAGCAAACAAAGGAAGCTGAATTACAAGATTTGCAACAAAGAATTCAAACTTTTCAAACAAATGCTCAGCAAGATTATCAGACCAAACAAACTGAATTGTTTCAACCTGTAATCGAGAAGGCTAAAAAAGCTATTGAGGAAGTTGCTAAAGAAAATGGTTATACTTATATCATTGATTCAGGCTCTGGTGCATTAATCTATTTTTCTGAAAATAGTGATGATGTTTTTAATTTGGTTAAAGCTAAACTTGGTTTAGAATAATATTATAAATTTTGATATTTGAAGCCATTCTAATAATTTTGGAATGGCTTTTTTAATTTATAGTCATGGAACAACCAATTGGTATTTTTGATTCAGGTGTTGGTGGCCTTTCTGTTTGGAAAGAAGTTGTTCAATTATTACCCAATGAGTCAATAGTTTATTTTGCCGATAGTTTGAATTGCCCATATGGTTCAAAAAAAGTAAAACAAATTATAGAATTGACAGACAAATCGATAAAATTATTACTTAAAGAAAATTGTAAATTAATTATTGTTGCATGCAATACGGCAACAGCGGCAGCAATTAATTATTTAAGGACAAATTATAAAATCCCGTTTGTGGGAATGGAACCTGCAACAAAGCCGGCTGCCATAAAAACTCAAACAAATTCTATTGGCATATTAGCCACTGAAGGTACTTTTAACGGTGAATTGTTTAAAAATACCAGTAATGAATATGCCAAAAATATAAGTCTTCATTTACAAATAGGCTATGGTTTAGTTGAATTGGTTGAAGATGGTTTTTTTAAAGGCGATAAAATTAATAAATTATTAAAGAAATATTTGCTTCCAATGCTTGAAAATAATGCTGATAACGTGGTTTTGGGATGCACACATTTTCCATTTCTAAAAGATAGTATTCAGAAAATTGTGGGAGACAAGGTTCGTCTTATAGACCCTGCGCCGGCAATTGCAAAGCGAACAAAATTTTTATTAGAGGAAAATGAATTATTAGCAAAAAATAATAATAAACCGAAGTATTCTTTTTTTACAACAGGCAACAATACAACATTGCAGAATTTACTGAAAAGCTTTAAATTAGTTAATAATCCTGAAATAATAGAGTTAAAAAGCAATTAGTACTATTCATTATTTAAGCCAGTCAGCATACATTAAATAATTTTCAGCAATTTTTTCAATCATCTCTGCGGATTGAGAAGGATCTATTTTTTTTACTTTTTTTGCAGGCACACCTGCATAAATGCTGTCAGATTCAACTTTTGTTCCCGGTAGTACAACCGACCCTGCTGCTACAATACAATTACTGTCAATTACAGCATGATCTAAAATAGTAGCACCCATTCCTATTAATACATTGTTTTTAATAGTAGCTCCATGAATAATTACATTATGGCCTACCGATACATTATTTCCAATGTTAATTTTTGATTTTTTGTATAAGCAATGCAACACAGCTCCATCCTGAATGTTCACTTTGTTGCCTATTCGTATTGAATTTACATCGCCTCTTATTACAGCATTAAACCAAATACTACAATCATTGCCAATAATAACATCTCCTATTATGGTAGCATTTTCAGCCAGGTAACAATTATCACCAAATACAGGCGAATACTTATTTACAGTTTTTATTAAAGCCATAGAAAAAAAAGAGGCTATTCAAAAAAATAAAACAACTTTAAAATTTGTATAGCCTCTTTGTTAAAAAAGTTTTTTAATCGTGTAAGCGTGCTTTTTTAGCTGCTAACTCTTCTTGTGATTCTTCGTGGGCAGGGTCAAAGTCTATTGCTTCAACAGGGCAAACCGAAATACAAGCCGGTTCATCATTAAATCCAACACATTGTGTACATTTATTTGGTACAACAAAATAAAAATCGTCAGATATTGCAGGATGACTTTCGTTATCATCAAGATTAGTACCATCTGCCATAGTCCACTCTTCGCCACCTGCATAAATAGCAGTATTTGGGCATTCCTGAGCACATGCATCACAACTAATGCAATCGTCGTTAATTATTACAGCCATTTTTTAAGTATTTTAAAGTTAATATTGTAAAAAACAAATATAGCATATATTGTATATGAATATTTTAGGTATCGAAATTACATATATTTTTTAACAAAATTTAAACTAATTACTTTTTCTATAATATTATTTAGAATTTATAAAAATAGCCAGTATGACAAGCCAAATCAATATTTTAGGAATATATAATAATAAAGTTCATTAAATGTTAAAAAAATGTAAAGTATTATGATATATGAATATGAAAATAAGTAATTTTGTAGCAATTTTTAAATAATTTATAATTGTTATTAAATATTAACTAAAAGCAAATGAGCGAAAAAATAAAACCCATTGAACTGGAAGAAGTTTCTATACGGTTTTCTGGGGATTCCGGTGACGGAATGCAATTAACAGGAACCTTGTTTTCAAATACTTCCGCTTTATTGGGAAATGATTTGGCAACTTTTCCTGATTATCCTGCCGAAATTAGGGCACCTCAGGGTACTGTTGGTGGTGTATCAGGCTTTCAGGTTCATTTTGGGCATTCAAAAATTAATACGCCAGGCGATTATGTAGATGTTTTAGTTGCCATGAACCCTGCTGCTTTAAAAGCTAATTTAAGATGGGTGAAAAAACAAGCAACTGTAATTTGTGATATTGATAGTTTTGATAAAAAAAACATTAAAAAAGCAGGTTATAATGAAGATCCGTTTTTAGAAGAAGATTTGGATGGCTTGAATGTTATTAAATCTCCCATATCAACATTAACCAGAGAAAGTATTAAAGATTTAGGCTTAGACAACAAGAGTATTCTTAGAAGTAAAAATATGTTTACTTTAGGAATGGTTTATTGGTTATTTAACAGGCCTTTAGAATATACCGAAGATTTTTTAACCGGTAAATTCAAGAAAGCTCCGTTAATAATTCAGGCAAACAAAAGAGTGTTATCAGCCGGATATCATTTTGCTGAAACTATTGAAGCTTTAAACCCTTCTTATATTGTAAACCCGGCAAAAATTGAAAAAGGAACTTACCGGAATATTAACGGAAACGTTGCTACTGCATGGGGATTAATTGCCGCTGCTGAAAAAGCCGGATTAAATCTTTTTTGTGGTTCTTATCCTATAACACCTGCAACAGATATTTTACAAGAATTGGCTTTACGAAAAGAATTTGGTGTAAAAGTATTTCAGGCTGAGGATGAGATTGCTGGCATTAATACTGCTATTGGTGCTAGTTTTGCCGGTTATCTTGGAGTAACTACTACTTCAGGGCCTGGCTTAGCTTTAAAAACTGAAGCCACCGGCTTAGCAGTAATTACTGAATTGCCATTAGTTATTGTTGATGTTCAGCGGGGTGGCCCTTCAACAGGATTACCTACAAAAACTGAACAATCTGATTTGTTTCAGGCACTATACGGAAGAAACGGCGAAAGTCCCGTAGCGGTTGTTGCTGCAAGCACTCCGTCAAATTGCTTTGAATATGCGTTTCAGGCAGGCAAAATTGCTTTAGAACATATGACACCTGTACTCCTTTTAACCGATGGCTTTCTCGCTAACGGAACTGAGCCATGGTTGGTTCCTTCTATGTCAGACTATCCTGATATTAAACCACCAATCGTAAAAGAAAGTAATAAAGATTATCAACCATATGCCAGAGATGAAAACTTAGTACGTGAATGGGCTGTTCCCGGAACAAAAGGATTTGAACACCGTATTGGAAGTTTGGAAAAAATGAATATTACGGGTACAGTTTCGTATGTTCCTGAAAATCATCAATTAATGACTGATTTAAGGCAGGCAAAAATTGATAAAATTGCCGATAATATACCAAAATTAGAAATTCATGGTAATAAAGATGCTGATTTATTAGTTGTTGGTTGGGGTGGTACATACGGACATCTTATAACTGCGGTTGAACAATTGCAGCAAGAAGGAAAAAGTATTGCATTAGCGCACTTTAATTATATTAATCCACTTCCATTAAATACAGCTGAAGTATTAAAAAGTCACAAAAAAATTATTGTGTGTGAGTTAAACATGGGACAGTTTGCCAATTATTTACGAATACAAGTTCCTAACATTAATTATTTACAATATAATAAAGTTCAAGGGTTGCCATTTACGGTAATTGAATTAACAGATCATTTTAATAAAATTTTGGAGGAAAAATAATCATGGTTGAAACAGAAGTTAAATTTACAGCTAAAGATTTTAAAAGTGATCAGGAAGTTAGATGGTGCCCGGGATGTGGCGATCATGCAATTTTAAATTCTGTTCAGCGTGCTATGGCTGAACTTGGCTACAAACATGAAAATATTGCTGTAATTTCAGGAATAGGTTGTTCCTCCCGATTTCCATATTATATGAATACATATGGTTTTCATGGTATTCACGGAAGAGCTGCCGCTATTGCATCGGGAACAAAAGTTGCAAACCCTAAACTTAGCGTTTGGCAAATTACCGGCGATGGCGACGGGCTGGCAATTGGCGGAAACCATTTTATCCATTTAGTTCGTAGAAATATTGATATCAATGTTTTACTCTTCAATAATGAAATTTATGGATTAACAAAAGGCCAGTATTCACCTACATCACAAAAAGGTGCAGTAACCAAAACTTCCCCCTATGGTACGGTTGAACCGCCTTTTCATCCGGGCGAATTAGTAATTGGGGCACAGGGTAAATTTTTTGCCAGAACATTAGATGGAAATATTAAGCTGACCACACAAATTCTTATTGAAGCAGCAAAACACCAGGGAACTTCGGTAGTTGAAATATTGCAAAATTGTGTAATATACAATGACAGAGTTCATGCTGCTATTACTGAAAGGGAATTTAAAGACGACAGGCAAATTGTTTTAGAACACAATAAGCCTATGATTTTTGGTAAAAATCGTGATAAAGGGTTAATTCTTGAAGGAATGAAACTTAAAATTGTGAAAATAGGAGAGAATGGGATTACAGAAAAAGATATATTGATTCATAAAGCCAATGAAAATAATCCCGGAATTCATCAAATGCTTGTAAATATGAGATATCCCGATTATCCTGTTGCTTTAGGCGTTATCAGAAGCATTCATGCACCAACTTATGAGGTTAGTGTAGAAGCTCAAATTGATAAAGTGCAAAAAGAAACAAACATAAAAAATATGGACGATTTATTAAGAAGTGGAAATACCTGGGAAATTGAATAATTTTTTTTTTGATTTTATCAAAAAGGGGAAGTTTTGTAAAGCTTCCCCTTTTTTTATTAAATTTATGAAATGTGTTGTACTGATTGGATATCTGTATAGTTGGCCTAACAGGTTTTCAAAACCTGTGAAGTCTTAAGAAACGTATTCTCAATTTACTGTTAAATTAATTTGAAGTAATGGCAACTGTTTTGTTATTTTATTAATAATTTACTACACATTTATATTTGTAAAAAAAGTATTATGACTCAAAAGAAAAATAAAGATTTTGACCTCCAGGAGTTATTAGCACAAGATAGTGGCCACTTAAAAGAACTTTCGTGTATTCACCGGGTTACTGAAATACTGAAGGAAGATAGAACAATTGAAGAAACATTGCATCAAATAGTTATTTTAATTAGCAAAGCCTGGCAGTATTCAGATTATTCTGTTGCACGCATTAAGTATTCGGGTATTGAATGTGTTTCAAGTAATTTTAGAGAAAGTGAATGGAGGTTAAGTCAAACTTTTGAAACTTTAGACAGGAAAAAAGGTTTAATAGAGATTTATTATTTAAAAAAATTTAATGAAGCTGATGAAGGCCCTTTTACTAAAGAAGAAAGAAATTTAATTGATAATTTATCGAGTTTAATTACAGGTTTTTTAAACAGTAAGCAATTCAGGCAGGTAAATGATGATGCTAAAAAGAAAGTAAAAGAAAAAATAATTAGCAATAAATACCGTGAAAAATATATTAGCAAAAGACAATTACTTCAGCGTTTTTTGAATAAGCATAATGCCAACAGGGACATTTTTCACGACTTAATGCCTTTTAAGGTCAAAGAAATATTATTGGTAGCAACTTTATACGATGCCTACAGCATAGAAAAAGAAGGCCGCTTTTCTGAGCATATTCTCGGAGAATATCATCAATTAAACCTGACTTCGGTACCCAGAATAACAGGAGTTTCATCATTAAAAGAAGCACTTGATTTGTTATTAACACGCCATTTTGACCTGGTTATATTAATGGTTGGAAATGATTACCGCTCACCTTTGAGGATAAGTAAAATAATAAAAAAGGAGTTTCCGTATTTGCCCATTTATCTATTATTAAATAACAATTGGCAAATACCCTTATTTACCGACCAGGTTAACCTGGAATATTCTGACAGAATGTTTGTATGGAATGGCGATTCAAAAGTGTTTTTTGCCATGGTTAAGCACCTTGAAGATAAAGTGAATGTTGAAAACGACACAAAAAAGGGAATGGTAAAAGTTATTTTGCTTGTTGAAGATTCAGTAAAATACTATTCGCGTTATTTGCCTTTATTGTACAATAGCGTAATGGAACAAACCAGGCGAATAATTGAAGATGTTAGCACAGATGATTTATATAAAATACTTAGGCTGCGAGCCCGGCCAAAAATATTGCTTGCTACAAGTTATGAAGAAGCAATTGATATATTTTCAAAATACAAAGAAGACTTGCTCTGCTTAATTACCGATGTTAAATTTAAAAAGAATGGAGAACTTAATAAGGAAGCAGGATTTGAATTAGTTAAGCACATTAGAAGCGAAATTAAAGGGTTACCAACAATTATTCAGTCGTCAGATATTAATAATGAGACACGTGCTACTGATTTAAGAACTGTTTTCATAAATAAAAATTCAGAAAGCTTAATTCAGGACATAAAAATATTCATTAAGCAGTATTTAGGATTTGGAGACTTTGTTTTTAAAAATGCCAACGGTGAAATTATTGATGAAGCTTCTTCACTACGTGATTTTGAAACTAAACTAGACAGTATTCCAATGGAATCGTTGGTATATCATGGGAGAAGAAATCATTTTTCGTTGTGGTTAATGGCAAGGGGCGAAATAAAAATTGCTAAAATGATAAATCCGGTAAAAGTTACCGATTTTAGTACGCCAAATGAATTTAGAAATTATTTAAAATATGTTTTAAAAAGGTATCGCGAAGAATCAAATATTGGAAGGGTTGTAAAATATGAAGAATCTGCTTTAATTGATGAATCGAATATTGTAAGCATGGGCAATGGAGTGCTCGGCGGGAAGGGCAGGGGGCTTGCTTTTTTAAATTCGTTGATATACAATTTAAATTTTTCCGAAATGCAGCCATTCATTAATATTAGAATGCCTATTACAACAATTATTGGAACTGATGAATTTGATTATTTTTTAGATGCTAATGACTTGCATGATAAGATATATAGAATTTTAGATTATGAGCAGATAAAAAAATGGTTTATTAATGCAAAATTGTCTGATAATTTAATGAAAAAACTTGTTTCATTTTTATCATTAATACATAAACCTATTGCAGTAAGGTCGTCCAGTTTATTTGAAGATTCGAGCATGCAGCCATTTTCCGGTATTTTTGAAACTTTTCTTTTACCAAATAACCATCCCGATGATAATGTCAGGCTTAAACATTTAACCGATGCTATAAAATTAGTATATGCTTCAATTTTTTCACCTAATTCGCGTACTTATTTCGAGGCGGTTAATTACAAGATTGAAGAGGAAAAAATGGCAATTGTAATTCAGCAAGTGGTAGGCAATAAATATGAGTCGTACTATTATCCGCATATAAGCGGTACAGCGCAATCACACAATTATTACCCTATTGCACACATGAAGCCGGAAAACGGATTTTCTGTGGCAGCTATCGGATTGGGAAAATACGTTGTTGAAGGCCAAAAAACATTTCGTTTTTCACCGGGTTATCCTAAAATTGATATGGTTACCACAAAAGATTTATTTAAAAGTTCACAGGTTAAGTTTTATGCTATTGATATGTCGGAACCTGATGTTGATTTACTTAAATATGGCGAAGATGCCGGATTAAAAGAATTAGATATTTCTGAAGCTGAAAAACATCATACACTAAATCATTGCGTTTCGGTTTACGACCCCGTAAATGACAGATTAGACCCGGGGTTAAGCAGTGTAGGCCCGCGTATAATAAACTTTGCCGATATTTTAAAATATGAATATATTCCCCTGGCAAAAACAATAGAACTTATTCTTGATGTAGTGAAAGAGGCATTGGGTTCACCTGTTGAAATTGAATATGCAGTTGACCTGGAAAAAGATACTAATGAATTAACTTCTTTTTATTTGTTGCAAATGAAACCGTTGGTTGGAAATGATGAAGACTATACTATAAACCTTGAAAAGATTAATAAAGAAAAGGTGATATTACTTTCGGAAAAAAGTATGGGTAATGGTAAAATAAATCAAATAAGTGATGTTATTTTTATTGACCAGGAAAAATTTGATAAAATGAAAACTCTTGAAATGGCCGGTGAAATTGAAGCTTTAAATGAAAAAATGGTGAAGGCAAAAACACAATATGTTTTAATAGGCCCCGGCAGATGGGGCACGCGCGATAAATTTATAGGTATTCCGGTTGTTTGGCCACAAATTTCAAATGCTAAAATAATTGTTGAAGTTTCTCTTGATGATTTTCCGTTAGATGCCTCACTGGGTTCACATTTCTTTCATAATGTTACATCAATGAATGTTGGATATTTTTCTATTAACAATACTTCATTAAAGAATTTTATTAGTTGGGATACTTTACACGAGCAGGAACTAATTGAAGAAACAAAGTACTTTAAGCATGTTCGATTCAAAAAGCCGTTTTCTGTAATTATGGATGGTAAAAAGCAAATTTCAGTAATTGTAACTAATTAAAAGCAAATGTCAATTTACAAGGAATATTTAGAATCGAAAAAATATTATATTAACGAGACATCGTTTAAATTATTAATGAAAAACCGCATTTATAAAGTTTTACTTATATGCAGTAATTACGATGCGTACATGCTTGAAGAAGATGGTAGAATTGATGAACAGATTTTTAATGAGTATGTTTCACTAAACTTACGTTATCCGCCTGTTTTTATCCAGGCTAATTCGTCGCAAAAAGCCTTTAGAATTTTAAAAAGAGAACAAATTGACTTAGTAATTGCAATGCTTAGTGTAGGCGATATTGATACTTTTGCGTTTGCACGTATGGTTAAAGAAATACATCCTAATGTGCCTATTGTTGTTTTAACACACTTTTCACGCGAAGTAAAACTACGCCTTCAAAAAGAAAACCTTTCTGCAATTGACCATGTTTTTAGCTGGCTTGGCAATGCTAATTTGCTTTTGGCCATTATTAAACTTATTGAAGACCGTATGAATGTTGTGCATGATGTTGAAATTGTTGGTGTACAGACAATTTTGCTGGTTGAAGATTCAATTCGGTTTTATTCCAGCTACTTGCCTATTATTTATAAAATTATTTTTCAACAATCGCAAGTTTTTATGAAGGAGGCAGTAAATGAACATCAGCGAATGTTAAGGATGCGAGGAAGGCCAAAAATTCTTTTAGCAACTACGTATGAAGAGGCGGTAAGCATTTACGATAAGTACAAGAATAATATGCTTGGCGTAATTACCGATATGCGATTTCCTGTAAAAGGCAAAACAAATGCAAAAGCAGGCTTAAAGCTAATTGAGCATATAAGAAAGGATAATGAGTTTTTAACAATTGTTCTGCAGTCGGCCGAAATTGAGAATAAAGAAATTGCCAACCGCATTCATATTGGGTTTTTAAACAAAAATTCACAAAATCTATCATTTGAGTTACGTAATAATATAATAAGATACTTTGCTTTTGGCGATTTTATTTTTCGCGATCCGCAAACTATGAATGAAATAAAAAGAGCGCATGACTTAAAAGAATTGCAACAAATAATTTATGATATTCCCAATAGTTCACTTGAGTATCATATAAAGCGAAATGATATATCTAAATGGTTAAATGCGCGGGCTTTATTTCCAATTGCTGAAATTGTGAGGCCTTTGCGACGTGCCGATTTTAATAGTTTAGATGAAATAAGAGATTATGTTTATAATGAGATAGCTAAATTCAGAATAAATAAAGGAAGAGGCGTAATATCTAAATTTGACAAGAAAAAATTTGATGAATATTCAGTCTTTTCACGTATTGGAGAAGGTTCGCTCGGAGGAAAAGCAAGAGGGCTGGCATTTATTGATTCGTTAATAAAAAAGTACCAAATATTTTATCAGTATGATGATGTTATGATTAGCATACCGAGAACGGTTGTTTTAAGTACAGATATTTTTGATGAATATATGGAGACTAATGGACTATACGAAGTTGGATTATCAGATAAAAGCGATAATGAAATTCTGGAAAAATTTATTGAAGCAAGATTACCCTCGTATATCTTCGAAGATCTTGTGGCTTTTTTATCGGTAATTAAAAATCCTATTGCAGTTCGCTCGTCAAGTGTGCTTGAAGATTCACATTATCAGCCTTTTGCCGGAATTTATACTACTTATATGATTCCGAATACTGAAAAAGACAGGCATAAAATGATGCACATGCTAACCAATGCCATTAAAAGCGTTTATGCTTCGGTTTTTTATAAAAGCAGCAAAGCATACATGGAAGCTACTTCTAATGTTATTGATGAAGAGAAAATGGGAATTATTTTGCAGGAAGTTACCGGTACGCGCTACGATAATTATTTTTATCCTACTTTATCAGGTGTTGCACGGTCAATAAATTTTTATCCTATTGAACCTGAAAAATCGGAAGATGGAATAGCTAAAATTGCTTTGGGTTTAGGCAGAATTATTGTTGAGGGAGGCATGACACTACGTTTTTCACCTAAGTATCCTAAAAAAATAATTCAATTATCATCACCTGAATCAAGCATTAGAGACACGCAGAAACATTTTTTTGCACTTGATTTAAACGCCAATAGTTTTAAGCCTTCAACTGACGATGGCATCAATATATTGAAACTGAATATTAATGAAGCTAAAAAAGGAAATGCGCTAAAATATGTAGCATCTACCTACGATTTTCAAAATAATATGGTTAGAGACGGAACAGGTTATGAGGGTAAAAAAATAATAACTTTTTCTAATATTTTAAACCATGAAATTTTTCCATTGGCTGATATACTTTCCAATTTGCTTGAAGTTGGTGAAAAGGAAATGAATAACCCGATTGAAATTGAATTTGCTGTTAATCTTGATGTCCCCAAAGGTTCTCCAAAAATATTCAGTTTCTTACAAATAAGGCCGGTGGTTGAAAATAATGAGTCGATAGGAATTAAGCTCGACAACATTAATATGGATAAAACAATAATTTATTCTAAATCGGCATTAGGAAATGGAATTATTGAAGATATTCATGATTTTGTGTATGTAAAGCCTGATTCATTTAAAGCAGCTGATAGCAGGACAATTGCCAATGAGGTGGAAAAAATAAATGCTATGTTTGTAAAAAAAAATCGCAATTATATACTTGTTGGCCCGGGGCGTTGGGGCTCAAGCGACCCGTGGCTTGGAATTCCGGTAAAGTGGCAACAAATATCAGCTGCACGTGTAATTATTGAATCGGGGTTAGATAATTATCGTATTGACCCAAGTCAGGGAACACATTTTTTTCAAAATTTAACTTCATTCAGAGTCGGATATTTTACAATAAACCCATATATTAATTATGGCCATTATGATTTGGAATACCTGGCAGGCTTTAAGCCTGTTTTTGAAAACAATTATTTAAGGCACATTCGTTTTAAGAATCCATTGGTTATTATGATTGACGGTAAAAATAATACAGGTGTTATTTTTAAGGAAGAGATGTATAAAGTAAGAAATAGTAAAGAAAATTTTAATGAGTAGTTATTAACGTGCTTAATTAGCTTCGCCGGGCACTTCGTGGTTCACTCAATTCACTCCGTTCTTGTATAAACAAAACGGGTTAACTTCATTAAGCCTGCAGGTTTGGTTTATGAAATAATACTTGGTTCAAAAATCAGAGTTTTATAAAAAAAATTATCGAATGAAAAGAAATAATAGTATTTTTATACTTTTAAATATAAATTATTATAATGAAAACAGGAACAGTAAAATTTTTTAGTGAATCTAAAGGTTTTGGATTCATTATTGACGATGAGTCAAAAAATGAATACTTCGTACACGTATCCGGATTAATTGATAAAATTCGTGAAGGTGACGCAGTTGAATTTGAATTAACAGAAGGTAAAAAAGGATTAAATGCTATAAATGTGAAATTGACTTAATTTTCTTTGAACTTTTTGTAGTAATAAGCCTGGTGGAAACACCGGGCTTTTTTTTGCTTTATTTTTTAGAGTTGTTCTTGAATACCTATTGTAAATTTGTATTATCAAATTAGTTTGGCATTCATTGCAAAAATAGGTTTTCAACATAAAATTTCAGACTAAAAAATATTGACTAATTTTGAAGTTGATTATTGAAAGAAAATATGACAAAAGAAAATGCAATAAAATTATTTCAAGACTAACGAGTTCGAGTTCATTGGAACGAAGAATAAGAAAAGTGGTTTTTCTCTATAATTGATGTCATTGGTGTTCTGACTGAAAGTGACAATCCAAGAAAGTATTGGAGTGTTATGAAAACCAGACTTAAAAAAGAAGGAAGTGAAGTGGCTACAAATTGTAGCCGTTTGAAATTATTGACAGTTGATGGAAATGCGACTAACTGATGTTGCCAACACAGAGCAATTATTACGACTTATACAATCAATTCCTTCACCAAAAGCAGCGCTATTTAAAGTTTGGTTAGCTAAAGTAGGATATGAGAGAATTGAAGAGACAGAAGATCCGGAAAAAGCATTTGACCGCGCAATGGAAACATATCTGAAGAAAGGATATTCAAAAAACTGGATTAACCAACGCCTTAAAAGTATAGAAGTTCGTAAAGAATTAACTGACGAATGGGATATACGTGGAGTCAAAAAAGGACTGGAATATGCAATTCTCACCAATGAAATTACAAAAGCGTGGTCAGGGTTTAACATCAAAGAATACAAAAAATTAAGAACCTAAAGAAAGAAAACCTCAGAGATAACATGACCAATTTGGAATTGGTTCTAAATATGCTTGCAGAAGCAACGACAAAGGAAATATCAAAAGAAAAGAAGCCTAAAACATTTACAGAAAACAAAGTAATTGCACAACAAGGTGGAACTATTGCCGGAAATACAAGAAAAGAAATAGAAGAAAACAGGTAAGAAAGTAACCTCTTCATTAAATGCAAAAGAATTAGGGAAAAGAGATAGTGATGAAATAACAAGTATTGAGGAATAAACAACGAAATGCTAATAATGGATATAAGTCATAGGGCATAAGATAGTTGAAATAAATATTGCGAATATAAATAAACAGTGTAGTAAAATTTAAAGCTTGATACTAAAAAGTGCCCAACGCCTAATAGCCAAAACGTAAGAATTAGATTTTACTTCATTTAGGTAGAAGTTTTACATTATTTGTAAAAAAATATATAATTGTATAAAAACTCTACATAAAAAAAACAGAAAAAAAATTTATAAAACAAATAATCATTATTATATTGTAACTGTTATTACTATTTGTATCACCCTGTTGAACGTATGAAGGAAAGGATTTTATGGGAGTTACAATGCGTTTAGCGTGGTGAAAATAAATTATAAAGCTATATAACTAATGTTATACCAACATAAAAGGATTGAAAGAATTAGGCTAAATCCTGGCTTATTTTATAGCTTCATGGTAGAACTGGAGAAACAATTTTGTAGTATTTAATCCATATAAGCTTGCCATGTAACTAAAATATATTTTAATTTTCCGTTTTCTGTTTTTTCCATAAACCCATACTCATAGCAAAATAAATATAGATTGTTGTTATTAGCTTTCCAATAATGTGTGAAGTATTTTGGATTAAATCCTTCTGCAATAAGAGTTTCTTTTCTAACAGTTGCCTTTCCTGCTTTATTAAAAGTTTTCAGAATTCGTCTGTTTTGTTTTAATATTTTATCAATAGTCATAAATAAATTATCATCTTTTTCTTGATTTTTTTTATAATGATAGGCTGACTTACAGTAAACCGAACAGAATTTTTTATCAGATCGTCCTTTTAATATTTCATTGCACTCTAAACATTTTTTTTCAGCAGTATTATTAGTGTTCATAATTGTTATATATCATTTTTTAGAAAAATCTAAAAAACTAAGATACGATATATTCGTATAATAAACGTTTATTATACGGATAATTGTACAGTTATATTTTGTTTCTGTTTTTTTATTCCGGTAATTAACGATTAATAAATATTGTTAATTATGGATAACAGATTTAAGACAATAACTATCAGGCATTTAATTGTGAATAACAAAAAAATGATTGGATTAGAATATCCTAATAATCCTACAATACGAACGCTCTTATATACTATGGACAATGTTAAATGGAATTCTGAATTTGGCATGAGTTATATAGAAAACAATAAAGATAATATTAGAAAAATATACAATTTATTTAGAGGTATAGCATGGATAAATGGAAAATACTTTTTTAAGAATAAACCAATAAATACAAATATTCCCGAACCGGATTATTCATCATTTAAAAACAAACAAAATGAAAATTACCGTAGATGCCCTGATGAGTACATTGATAAACTTCAGGTTTTGCGATACAGTAAGAATACCGTAAAAACCTATGTTAGTATGTTTGAGAAATTCATTAATTATTATGAAGGTATTGATTTATTGAGGATTACGGAAGAAGATATTCGGAAGTATTTACTGTATTTAGTTGAAAGTAAGGTTTCAAATTCCTATCAAAATCAAATGATTAATGCAATTAAGTTTTATTATGAAATAGTGTTGGGACTACCTAACAGGTATTATCAAATTGATAGGCCGAGAAGAGAAAAACGATTACCTTTAGTACTAAGTGTAGAAGAAGTACAACGATTACTAAAAACGGTTACAAACTTAAAGCATAAAGCAATATTGACAACAATATATTCAGCCGGTTTAAGAATTTCGGAACTATTGAATTTGAAGTTGAGTGATATCCAGAGCGATAGAATGCTTATATTCGTTAGGGATTCAAAAGGCAATAAAGACAGGAATACATTACTTGGTAAAAAGACGTTAAAAATATTAAGACAATATTACAAACAGTACAGGCCGAAAAATTATTTATTTGAAGGAATAAATGGAACAAAATATAGCAGTACTAGTGTTCAGAAAATTTTGAAGAGAGCATTGAAAAATGCAAAAATTATTAAACCTGCTACTGTACATACTTTGCGACATAGTTTTGCAACACATTTATTAGAAAAAGGAACAAATTTAAGATATATTCAAACCCTTTTAGGGCATTCCTCCCCAAAGACAACAGAGATTTATACAAGAGTTTCAAATGTTGATATAGAGTATATTATAAATCCTATTGATATAATAGAGATATAGTTTCCAAATTTTTAAATTCTTTTTTTAATTTTATGATTGAGAAATTGTTAAAAAACAAATAAAGATATAGTTAATATAAACAACATAATGTAGTTTAGTAATATGTTGTTAAAGCAATGTGATTAACATAAGAAAATAAGAAATAAACTATAACTATTTAGCAACGATTTACAGATAAACAGACATAAGTGGTAT
>JAADFW010000204.1 GCA_013152655.1 Chlorobiota bacterium | reverse complement strand
AATCTAAAAACTTATAACATTAGTACGATATAATATTGTAAACACTTAGAATATTGGTAACTTTATTTTATATTTTTTAATAGAAAAAATGGTATTAATTAAGAAGAAATGCCAAGTAGGATATTAGCATAAATCTATTTTATGAAAAGCTATACAATTTTTAAATTATTAATAAAAAATATTGCCATACCCGTTGTACTAATTTTATTTTTTCTTGCTTTATTAAATCTTTACCATACTAAAGAAATACTTTCTGAATCAAATAAATTAAAAAATGAAGTTGTTACTAACGAAATAAAATACTTATTAGAATTCAGAGATATTGCTTTAGATTTATTAGAAAAAAATTTAGATAAAGAAATAAAGGACAAGAGTGATTTAATTATTCATAAATATTTAAATAATGTAGTTGATTATAGTAAGGTTGATTTATATAAAATACGTGAATTGGTTGGTTTAGAAGCCCCGGTAAACGACTTATATATTATAAATAGTAGTGGAGTTATAATAAATACAACATTTGAAAACGATGAAAATTTGAATTTATTTAGTTTTGGCAGCGATCATAGAAATTATTTATTAGGTATTTTAAATGGAGGTAAATTTGTTGCTGAACGATTTACAATTGAAACTACTTCAAAAAGATTGAAGAAATATTGTTATCAGCCAACCACTAACGGAAAATATATATTAGAAATTGGTACTTATTCAAAAAAAGCTGACGACATTATAAGTCTTATTCAAAATAGGTTAACTAATTTATCTGAAACTGATTTACGTATAAAACACATTGACTTGATAATGGGCGCAGATTATCCATTTTCTTTTAACAAAAATCCGTGGAATATAAAAAAACATAGTGATATTATTAAAGATATCTTTAATAATAAAATAAACAGAGAAATAAAAGTTATCGAGAACAAGAATAAATACACCTATACTTATTTTTATATGCAACGTAAGAATACACAACTATATAAAAATTCTGTAATCCAAATAGTTACCGATAATAAAGTTGACCAGAATAAAATAGCTAATGAATTAGTCAAAATTACTCTCTTTTTTATACTTAGCCTGGCAATTCTTATTTTATTAATATCGCTACAGGCAAAAAAGATTTCAAAATCTATTAAACACTTTGTAAGCGTTACCAATAATTTATTAAAAACGAATAAAACATTGAATTTTGAAAATACCGGAATTACTGAATTGAATAATTTATCGGTTAATTTTTCAAAAATGAGCTTGGAACTAAATGAACGTGCCAATCAATTGATTGAAGCCAGCATAAGGGAGAAAATGAAAGAGAAAGAAGCAGAGGTAGCATATAAGCTTGGTTTATATGAATCTGTAAGTTCTTATTTACATCACATAGGGAATTCACTTACTGAAATAAATCATCAAATATCTTCTATTATCAAAGTAGAAAATTCTATAAAACAATATCCTGAAATATTTATTAAAATAAGAGAAGCACATAAAAAAGCAATACAAAAAAAAGATAAACAAGACGAAACATTAAAACTATTAGAAAAATTTGAAAATATTCTTACCGAGAAATTAGCAACAACATTACAAAATGCCACTTCTGATATAGTGCTTATAAAAGACCAAATGATTAATTCTTTAAAAGAACAACAAGCTGCTTTTTATAATGCTAAAACACAAAGTTCAAAATTAGTAAGTGAAATAAAAATAAATGAAATTATACAACATGTTCTTGTTGATTATGAACAACTTATAAATAAGTCGTTTTTGAAAATTAAAGTTAATTTTGAAGAAGGAATTGTAGTTTATAATCAAAAGCAACAAATTGTTCAAGGTATATCTGCAATTATATTGAATTCAATTGAAGCTATAAATGAATCGAAAAATATTAATAATGGAATAATCAACATTGTTACAAAAAAGGAACTCTTATCTGAAGGGCCTTTTGACTATAAAGTACACATTGAAATAAAAGATAATGGAATTGGAGTTTCAGAGACTAATTTGAATAAAATTTTTAGAGCAGGTTTTACAACAAAAAGGATGAAAAGTGGCTTAAGTTTACATAATTTTATTAATTTTCTGAATTATAATAATGGAAAATTAATTTTTGAGAGTGAAGGAATAGAAAAAGGGTCAAAAATAACCATTGTATTAGGTAATGAATAAAACAATATTTATAGCAGACGACAGTCCAACCATACTTTCCTATTTTTTAAATTTATTAGGATCAGATTCTGTTGATTTGAATTTTTTTAACTCATCAGAAAATGAGGATGAAAATTTTGATATTCATATTTTTGAAGATGGCGACCTTCTTTTAAAAGCTTTTATAGAATGGTACAAAAAAGGAAATAAAATTCCACTTTGTATTCTTGATATGAGAATGGTACGAATGGATGGATTCACTACTGCAAAAGAAATAAGAAAAATAGATGAAAATGTTCAAATAATTATTGTAACAGCTTTTAGCGATATTAGTATTGAAGAAATAAAAAAGGAATTTAAAAAAGATATTTATTTTATTAAAAAACCATTTAATGAAGAAGAAATAACTGTTTTAGTACCATCGCTTATTAAAAATTGGAATTCTAAACAAAAAACCAGCAACCTGAAATCAGATTATTCAGGTATGGTAGCAAAGCTTAACAAAACACTTAAAATAAAAGAAACAGAATTAAAAACGAAGAATGAATTAATTAAAAAACTGCAAAAAGAAAATACAACCCTGAAGGAAGAACTAAAAGAGCTTTATGAAAAAGCAGAAGACCCAAAGAAACTGAAAACTTCCTTTTTGCTTAATATGTCGCATGAAATAAGAACTCCAATGAATGCCATTGTTGGATTTTCTGATTTGCTTGGCGATCCTGACTTGACTGATGACCAGAAAGAAGAGTTTATTGAGCTTATTAATAATAGTGGAAACGATTTATTAAATTTAGTTGATGATATTATTGATATTTCAAGAATAGATTCTAATTCATTTATTATTAATAAAGAACAAGTTGATTTAATTGAAATTCTTGATGAATTAAAAAGGGAATTTGATTATTTAATAAAAAGCAAAAAATTAAAAGAGCTCGAAATTATTGCTGTTAATGACCTGGATATAAGAAATAGCAAGGTTATTTCAAATCATTTCAGGGTTAAGCAAGTATTTACTAAACTCATTAACAATTCATTAAAATATACCAAAACAGGATTAATTGAATTTGGAATAAAAAGAAAAGATGAGGATAACATTTTGTGTTATGTTAAAGATAATGGCATTGGGCTATCAGAAGATAAGCAAGCTAAGATATTTGATTTATTTAGCGAATACGATAATTCATATACTAAAAAATATGGTGGTGCCCGAACAGGCTTACATTTGGCAAAAAGCCTTGTTCAATTATTAGGTGGAAATATTTGGATTGATTCAACGCTTGGCGAAGGATCTATAATTAAGTTCACTTTGCCTCATGAAAAAGCAGTTCTTACACCACAAAAGAAAAAATTAATTGACCAAAAAGACCAAAAAATTGACTGGTCAAACCGTACATTTATTATAGCTGAAGACGTTGAGTTTAATTACTTATATCTATCAGAAATTCTTCAAAAAACAAATGCACAAATACTTTGGGCAAAAAACGGACAAGAGGCATTATATCTTTTCGAGAAAAACAAAAAAATTGATTGTGTTTTAATGGATATTCAAATGCCGGTAATGAATGGTTTTGAAGCAACCACAGAAATTAAAAGAAAATATCCGGATGTGCCTGTTATTATACAAACTGCATATACAATTGATGAAGAGCGTGAAAAAAGCGTACTGGCCGGAAGCGATGATTTTCTTTCAAAACCAATAAAACCTTCTTCATTGTATCATTCCATCTCAAAATTATTAAAAGATTAATTTATTCATATTAAATTACTTATCATAAATCTATACAAATGAGATACATTAAAACATTTTTATTTTTATTGATACTTTTCATAATTCCTGTTTTCTTATTTTTTATTATAAGTACATCTTTAAAATCAGATAAAGCCAATCTTGATAATACACCAACATTTGCAATTGCAATTCATGGTGGTGCTGGTTTTATGAAAAAAGAAAGTCTTAATGATGAAAAATATAAACTGTATATTGATAAACTTAATCAGGCATTATCAATAGGCATTAATATATTAGAAAATAATGGGAAAGGACTTGATGCTGTAGAAAAAGTAATAAATTTTCTCGAAAACGATTCGCTTTTTAATGCAGGCAAAGGAGCCGTTTTTACACACGAGGGAAAAAATGAATTAGATGCTTCTATTATGGATGGCAAAACACTTAATGCCGGAGCTGTTGCAGGAGTTACTAAAATAAAAAATCCGATTAGTGCTGCCCGAAAAGTTATGGAAAACTCCAAACATGTTTTATTAAGTGGCGATGGAGCAAATAAATTTGCTGAAAAACAAGGATTAGAAATCGTAGATGATAGCTATTTTTTTACTACTGAGAAATATAACAGACTACAAAAAATATTAAAAAAAGAGCAGGAAAGTGAAAAACACGGTACAGTTGGATGCGTAGTTTTAGACAAGTTTGGCAATTTGGCAGCAGGTACATCAACAGGTGGCATGACAAATAAAATGTATGGACGAATAGGTGATTCTCCAATTATTGGAGCCGGTACATATGCTAATAATAATACTTGTGCTGTTTCTTGTACCGGACATGGTGAATATTTTATCAGATATGCAGTAGCTCATGATGTTTCAGCTCTTATGGAATATAAAAATTTATCATTAGAAGAAGCAACTAACCTGGTGATTAATAAGAAACTTGTTACAGCAGGTGGTGCAGGAGGATTAATTTCCGTTGATAAAAATGGAAATATTTCCTTGCAATTCAACACAACCTCAATGTTTAGAGCGTCTTATCAATCTAATGGTAAGCGCGTTGTAAAAATATTTAAAGATTAATTCTTTTATAATGACACAACAATTATTATATGTTTTTTTTTGAATTATTAAAACAGTTCCACATAATTAAGATTCCCGCTAAAAATTAGGAAAGATTTAACTTACTATGTAATTTGATTTTATAGTTTTATACATCCCTTACTAACCTATATATTTATACTTATGAATACAATGAAATATTTTACTCAGGCATTTTTCTTTCTCTTAATTTCACATTTATTAAATGCACAGATAAGTACACATGAAAAGCCGGTTGGATATACCAATTTACAGCTTAACGAAAAAGCAATTCCCATTGTAACAATGCAACCTGTAAATGTTAAACAATTATTAAAAGAAGACGAATTTGATGAAGCAACAGGTGATATACCATGGCGTTTTGGAAAAGATATTGATGTAAGCTTTAACCTTAATAATTCAGGACAGTGGATAGAATTAGCAAATGGAGATCATTTGTGGAGATTGAATATACTCTCAAAAGGTGCTTATTCTATAAATTTAATTTATGATTATTTTGATATTCCTGAGGGCGCAAAACTATTTATTTATAACGTAAACAAAACCTATTCAATCGGAGCATTTACAAATAAAAATATTAAACCGGACAAAACTTTTGCAACCGGACTGGTTAAAGGCGAATCAATTATTGTTGAATACTATGAGCCAAAAGCTGTATATGGAACTGGTAAAATAAGCATATCAAAAGTAATTCATGCTTATAAAGATTTTTTCAGCATTTTAAATAAAGGGTATGGTAGTTCAGGTTCTTGTAATAATAATGTTAATTGTCCGGTTGGCGATGATTGGCAAAATGAAAAACGAAGTGTTGTTATGATTTTACTATCGAGCAATACAAGGTGGTGTAGTGGGGCACTAATAAATAATGCACGGGAAGACGGAACACCTTATATGCTAACAGCAAATCATTGTTTAGGAGGAGAAAATTCATGGATAATTATGTTTAATTATGAAAGCCCCGGATGTGAAAACCAGAACGGGCCAACTGACCAGACAATACAATATACAACACTACTGGCAAATAATTCCTCTTCAGACTTTGCATTGGTTCAACTATCAGAAACACCACCATCAGATTATAATGTTTATTATTCGGGTTGGTCGCGTGTTGATACTGTTTCAGAACATTCAACGGCTATTCACCATCCTTCAGGAGACATTAAAAAAATATCCTTTGATTATAATCCGTCAGTTTCAGCCGATTATGAACCATCGCCCTATCTGGCCGATTCTCATTGGAAAATTGTTGATTGGGATGATGGAACAACTGAACCCGGTTCTTCAGGCTCCCCACTTTTTGACCAAAACCATAGAATAATTGGACAATTGCATGGTGGTTGGGCATCGTGTACCAGTCAAACAGCTGACTTCTACGGAAAGGTTGCAATGTCATGGGATCGTGGAGCTAATTCATCAACCCGGCTAAAAGATTGGTTAGATCCTGAAAATACAGGAATAACAACTTTAAATGGCTGGGACCCGCAAGCTGACAGCTTAGATGCCGGAGTTTTTCAAATTCTGGAGCCAATAAGGAGATATTGTGGTGAGGATAGTTTTAAAATAAAACCTAAAGTTATTATTATTAATGAAGGCTTAACAACAATTGATTCAATGGTTGTAGCTTATTACCTGAATAATTCAGACACAACACTTTACTATTATAATGATAGCTTGGAACCTAACCAAATTGATACAATATTTTTTCCATTAATTACTCTTCCGAATGGAAATAATACTTTTTCGTCATTCATTTACAGGGTAAATAATGCCTTAGATGAAGACTTATCAAACGATTCTCTCGCGGTTGATTTTGATGTTATTCTTAACCCTGCTTTTTTGAATTTTAACCTGACAACTGATAATTACGGAAACGAGAATTCGTGGAATTTAAAAAATGAAAACGGTGAAGTATTATATACGGGTAACAGATTTAGTAATAATGAAACTTATGAAAATACATTTTGCTTAGATACAGGTTGTTACACTTTTGCAATTTACGATAGTGCAGGAGATGGAATTAATGATACAGGTAGTGTCAGGTTATTTTATCCTGAAACAAATTATACTATATTTTCAGATAATAGTTTTGGTACTGAAAAAATTCTTGACTTTTGCATTTATAATAATCCGGTTGCCGATTTTGAATTAATTGATACTTCAACTTGTATGAATGAAGAAATTACTTTTACAAATAAAACTACCGGCGAAATTAAATCAGAATGGTATTTTGAGGGCGGTTCCCCGGAAATTAGTTATGAACAAAATCCTACGGTATTTTATGAAAATAGTGGAGTTTTTAAAGTGAGTTTAAAAGTTCAGGGTACTGAAAATTCTGACTCATTACTGATTGATAATTTTATTTCTGTAAAGCAGAATCCCGTATTAAACTTTTCAATTACTCCCGCTACCGACTCTGCCTCTGCTGATGGTTCGGTTACTGCAAATGCCAGTAATGGGGAAGAACCATACTCTTACAGATGGAATACAGGCAACCTGTCAAATTCCTTAAATAATATTGCTTCTGGTACTTATTATATAACAGTTACTGATGCTAATGGTTGTAAAAATACAGATTCAATATATGTATATTTGCTTAATACAGAAATAGTTAATCAGGATTATGGTATTTATTTATATCCCACATTATCAGATGGAACAATTACTATAGTTTCGGAAAATAAAGATATTTCTCAATTAGAAATTATTGATTTATTCGGGCGAATAATATATTTAAAAAAGAACCCTGACAAACTAAATATTATAACAATTAATCCTGCTTCTAAAGGAGTTTATTTTGTGAGGTTTTCTTTTAATGATAACTTAATTATTAGAAAATTTGTTATTAGATAATTGAGAAAGCTATAGGTATGAGACGGAGTATGATGAATATTTTCGCAAAAAAACATTTATAATACCAATAATGTATTAACTGATAAGAGGAATGATAGAAATGATTTCTCTTACTCCTCTTCAAACTGTCTTAAGAATTGGTTTTTTCTTGTAGCATTCGATAAAAAGAACATATATTGTTCTTCACCTCTCGGTACGTCTAATTTTCTTTTTGAAGCTTTTATTCCTCTTATCACTTCATTAAAGTTATAACTTGCCGAATATGCCTGCATTAAGCCTCGTTTATAGTTAAAGAAAAACCAATTATGTGGTGTAATTTCCAAATATATTGAGATTACATCACCACTACGTTTTTTTTGAATTTCAATATGTCCATTTACCAACCGGTTTATTTGTGTCTTCATAATGCTTCCTATTCCAATTTTTCCAAACGATTGAAATGAACTGGTTTCCTGATTCCATTTTAAATGAACATCGGTTAAAAATAATGTATGTGTAAGTTCATCGGGTATTTTTTTAAACTGGCCAAACAACTTTGCTTCATCAAATAACTGGTTTGCCAAATCATTGCCAATCATTTCTTTCATCCCTTTTACATAAGTAGGCCTGGCTATATTAATAGCCCTTAATGTTACGTCATCTATTATTGTATCTGCCATTATTTGAATTGCTTGTGGTGCAAAGAAAAAATCAAGTGCCAGCATAGCATCAATAATTACTGCCTTTTTGTTAATATCATAGTTAACATTTCCAACCATTTTAGTTTTTACTTGTCCTAAATTTACTCCCGGATTCATTTCTCCTTCAGCATACAGATTACAATAAAAACGGTTAAGGCTAACATAATTTCCTCTTAAATCAAAATCAGCAAGTTTTTCTTTAGACGAAATCTTATATTTCTTTTCACCTTTGTCATAATAGAGATATCCGCCATTTGAGATAATAATAGGAATATCATTGTAATTTTTTTGTGGATTCAAAAAATCAGGTATTAAATAAACCGAGTCTTTTGCCATCATCACACCTGAAAATAACTCTTTTTTATTGTTATCTTTTAGCTCAGAAGATAAAGGCAAATAAATTTCATTCGGATTAATTTCAGTAGTAAATTTGAACCAGTTTCTTGCTATTGCATCACACTCATGTTTTATTTTAGCATAACCACTAAAAGTTAAGTATTCCTTTTTAGCTTCAAGCATTACATTTCCATAATAACTGAATACCGGACTTAATGTAAATTTTTGTATTTGAGGAATTTTACCTTTTGCATAAGTTTGAATTGAATCATCAACACCTATTAAATCAAATTGTATAACTTGTTTTTTAGCCAATTCATCAAAATAATCGTATTTTCCGCTGCCTGTATATGATAGTCTCCCAAATATATTCACATTAGCATTATAAAAACGATGATACTTTGTTGAATCATTTGCAAGTATTTCTGCATTAGTAAGGGTTTGCATTTTTGCATTTTTCTTAATTTCTATTTCACCATCGCCCGGATAAATAGTTGCATCGGCAACTTTTATAAATTTTACATCGTAAGCGTTTATTATATAATCATTTAAGTCTAATGTGGCTGTTGGTGAAATAAAATTTAACGAATCTTGTTTTGGATGAACTGAAACAAACAGCGATCCTAAAGGATTTTCACTTTCCTGCGATTTTTTAACTAACTGAGAAATTCCCCTTTCAATCATTGTTACGTAAATATCTGTTTTCATTTCAACCTGACGCCTATCCATATACCATGTAAAATTTTCCATATATGAAATATATTTGTTTTGTGGCATTTCAATCTTTGTTATTTTAGTATTTGACAAGTATTCTGAAATATTTCTCTTGAAGTTAACCAATGATTTTACATTGTCAGCTTTTAAGGCAATTCCGGTTAAATCGTGTGTAAATAATTTAAAATCAGATGTATCTGCTCCAAAAGTATTTGCCTGGTATGTAAAAAGCTTCGAAGTTAATTGCCCTTCACTATAATCAACAGTACCCCATCCGGTAAATCCATTAGGCTCTAACTTCAAAGTCCCATTCATTTTGGCCTTAGAATCATACAGTATTATAGCATCTTCACGCGAATTGATAAAATATTCATCATCCAGAGGAAGCCAATGCACTTTAGTTCCCAAGGCATAAGCAACTGGAAATTCTGGATATTCTTCCTTTTTTTCATTTATAAATTGATTTGCCAAAGCATTCATTGAATCGGGATAGAATATAAAATCATCTGAATAAGTAGTTGAGTTAATGTAATGAAAAACACCATTGCCACTTAACCCATGATTACTAATTTGAATATCATTTTTGAAATTTCCTTTTCCTTCATACAAAGGAAAGCCTTCGGGCGGTGTACGATGAATAAAACCTAACGAATTATCATCCTGAACAACCAATTTTTCGCGAATGGTTGGAATAATTCCACTCGTTTCAAATGTGCCTTCAAACCCAAGCCCTTCAGTTGAAAAGTTATCAAGACTATCAAGTTGATATGGGTCGATAACAAAATATACTTTATCTCTCGGATAAACACCTTTTTGAATTTCTTTTCTGTCAAAATATACATATGAATTTTGCTTACTGTCGAAAATCGGATACTCAGGATATGATTTTACCCCTGACTTATTATTAGGATCATCAATTAATAAATCTCCGGTAATATTTTCGATAACCGATTTCACATTAACTAACATTTGTCTTCCCCAATTATCAATATTTTCGTCAATAATTTTTAATTTAAGTGAATCAATTTTATTTAAATCAATTTTAAAACTATCATATTTGAAAGCAAAATTTTGCCCATAATAAGTAAACAAACCAGCTTCAATTTGACCTGCAAAATTGAAATCACGATTCTTTTTTAGTAGTATCTTATTATTTTCAGGATAAATAACAACATTTTGCGAATCGCTTAAAAATATACGGGGAACACCTAATATTTGAAGATCGAAATTTGTAAGATCTAAAATTGCATTACTTTTTTCACCTTCGGTTTCTGACTGAAAGTCAATAACATCATAATCGCGTTTTCCATGCCTTGCCTCCAAATAATGATATAACCTGTCTTTTATATGGACTTCTTCTGTATTAATATCATAGTCAATTACACCACTATACGACAGCCTCATTAATTGTTCCCTAATTTGAGGCAATGAAATTCTCATGTAATTGGCAAATTCAGTAGCTGTAAAATATTCAGCATCATATTTTTTTGAAAAATTATATAATGCCTGGTAAGGATGAACTCTGTCAATGCCTTGCACACGTGTATATTTTTCACTACTAAAAAAATTCTCCGATTCGAATAATGCTTTATTTACCGAAGAGCCCTTTAGTGTTTTTAAATACACAATGGGTTCATCAATATTCCATGTTAAAAGTTCAAAATCCATATCTACCTTATGATAGGTATTGCTGTATAGGCTTCTTGAGAAATTTTCATCATCTTCGCTTCTAATAAGCGATACCTGACGCTTACTCACATTATAACGGAACATTAATCCGGGATGATAAATTGAGTCATTATCCAGTTTTAAGGTAACCGTACTATTTTTTCCAACAACTCCATTTGCAGTAAAGACATAATATAAAGAAGCTGCTTTTAAGAATAAAATATTTTTTACAATGGTATCTTCCTCTTCAATAATTTCAATATTTCGAAAAATATAAACGTAAGCAGGTTTTTGGGAACTGCCGGAACCAATGAATTTAGCACCACGCATAGAAAACCCGCCATTATAATCAACATTGTCAAAAATGTTATTAATTTCAAAACGTTTACTATATGAATCGAACCTTGGAAAAGCTGCTTTTTCAGGCCGTGTAATATTCATAACTTTATCTTGCAATTTTCCGATTAAAGGTTTATTAAAATAAGCTTTATGCGTAAAAATTACTGAATCAGCAAAATATTCAGAACGCTTCATATTTATAGAATAATTACTTAATTTAGCATGAACTGAATCAGCAGGATATCCTGATCTTAACCAAGATACTACTCCCATTTGTCCATTCCATTTTATTAAGTCAGGATCAAAAAACCCACTTGTATTAAAAATTTTAATACTATCTTTTTTTGCATAACAAGTAATATTTATTGTGTCAAAAATTATCTTAATATTTTTATCAACAATTCTTATTTTATAGTTATTACTGCTTGCTTTCCATTGTGTTGTTGATGATTTATAAATTGTATTTTCATACAGTAAATTACAAGTAATTTTGAGGTAATTGTTTATCTTACTTAAACTTTCGCGTCGTGTGTCTAATTTTTTGTTTAAAGCAGTTTCCCAATAATAATAATCCAGTGTATCTCTTTTGTATTCAGAAAATAATAAGATGCTACGTAAATAATTTGAAAAGTGAGGATAGTTTTTAGCTCTTTTTTTTAATAACTTATTTGCTGTTTTTCTAATACGTTCAAATTGATTTTGAGCAAATGTTTTTTGATAAAGGAAAATACTAAACTCATTCATAAAATCATCAACCTGCCTTTTTACATCCTTCCTGTAAAGCAAATCATTCAATTGTTCAATAAACTCTGCTGTATCATTTGAGAAAGACTTTATTTGTTGTGAAAAAAGAGAATTTACAGATAAAAAAAAGGTTGCTGATAAAATAATCCTAAAAACAAATAAGCTTTTTATATTCAATTTAAATGAAGGAGTTTTTCGCATATTTTAAATATTTCACAATGTTGCAAGTTAATTATTTTATAATATTGTATATTCTTAATGTGCTTACAAATTATATGAATAGTTTTTTACCAAAAATATTAATCTTTCTTTTACTTTTCCAAAGTATTTCTTTTGCTCAGGAAAATACTAATATACCACCTGATTTGCAAAAGCAACTGGATGAATACAATGAATTATTAACAAAATATCAATCGGAAGGCAATAAGAATAAATCTGCTTCATTTTTAAACAAAATAGCTTTTATTTATTGGGAGACAGAAAATTATCAACCGGCATTAGAAAATTTTCAAAAATCTCTTTCCATAAATCAGGAAATAGGCAATAATAATGCTATATATTCTATTTATACAAATTTGGGTATGATCTATTCTGATATGAAGGTTTTTGATAAATCGGAAAAAGAATTGGGAAATGCCCTGTTAATTGCTAAACAATCAGGAAGCAAACAAGATATATCATCGGCACTTATTAATTTATCGCTTGTATTGCAAGATAAAGGTGAATATAATAAGGCTATAATGCATTTAAAGGAAGCAGTTAATTATGCCAGTGAGATAAATAATGTAAAATTATTGCGGACATCATATGGGATGCTATCTGAATGTTATGAAAATATCGGGAATGCTGAAAAATCGTTAGAATATTTTAATCTCTATTCTTCTTTTGAGAAACATATTCAGAAAAAAGAAATTGAAAAAAAGGAAAAAGAAACAAAAGAGAAAATTGCTGTTATGAAAAATATAACAAATAAAGCAGTAATTGAAAAACAACAAAAAGAAGAAGAATTGATAAAAACATCTGATTCATTGTTAAAATCAGAAGAGATAAATCGGAAAAAACAAATTGAGATTGAACTAAAAGAGGCTAAGCTAAAAGAAAAAGAAGCACAGTTAAGAAGTGAGCGTTATTTACGATATTCAATATTTTTTGGTTTGCTATTAAGTTTAAGTATTGCTTTTGTTATTTATAGAAATTTCAAACAAAAGCAGGCTGCAAATATTCTATTAGCCAGGCAAAACAAAGAAATTAAGGAAAAAAGCAAAAATATACAGCGAAGTATTAACTATGCACAGCGAATACAAGAAGCTATGTTGCCGGATATTAGCGTACTTCGTAAAAATATTCCTGAATCATTTATACTATTCAAACCAAGAGATATAGTGAGTGGTGATTTTTATTGGTTTATTGACCCATATAAAGTTCACTTAAAAATTGACCAGGCCTCGGAAAATAAAAGTACAATTTCAAAATTTACAGCAAAATTAAAAGATAATTATTTCATTATTGCAGCGGTTGATTGTACAGGCCATGGTGTGCCCGGGGCATTTATGTCAATGATTGGAATGAATTTATTATACGAAATAGTAAGCCACGGAACTGTTGAAGCAGATAAAATTTTAAACGAATTACACGAAGGTATCCGCAATTCGTTAAAGCAAGATAAAACTGATAACCAGGATGGTATGGATATTACATTGTGTGTAATTAAAAAGAAAGAAAAAGTAGTACAATTTGCAGGTGCAAAAAATCCTATTATTTATATTTCAAATGGAAAATTGAATCGTATAAGAGGAGACAAATTTCCGGTTGGCGGGCAAATGTATGATAAGAAACGCGTTTTTTCTAATAATGTAATTGAAGTAAAAGCACCCACAACATTTTACCTCTTTTCAGATGGTTTTCAAGACCAGTTTGGCGGACATAATCGTACGAAATTTTTAACTAAGCAGTTTTATAATTTGTTGCTGAAAATAAGTACTGAAAGTTTAACGAAACAAAAAGAAATACTTAATCGTACAATAGAGGAATGGAAAGATAGTGTTAATCAAACCGATGATATTCTCGTTATGGGATTTAAATTGTCTTAATATACAATAAACAAACAAAAATGAAATCTTTAAGCATTTTCATCATTCTAATATTATTGTTGGGGCATAATTTATTAAAGGCACAGGAAGTGATTAAAGGAAAACCAACCAGTTATACTTCGGATGATGGTAAGTTTTATATTCAAAAAAATCTTCCGGTTTATATTTACTTATCTAATTCTCCTGATTCTAATTCTACAAAATACCGACTAAGAAGTAAAAAATCAGTTCAATACACCAATCCCATGTATTTTGATACTGATGGGTTTAATTCTGTAAGAACAAAATGGGCAGTATCACAAAAAACAAAACGAAAAATTAGTCCTCCTAAAGAAATAATTTATGAAGTTTATGCTGATAGCAAGCCTCCTGAAACTTATGGAATTTTTAGTAAAAAAGCTATTGGATATAAAGATGGGAAACGAATTTATCCATTAAATACAGAATTAAGCCTTCTTAATTACGATGCCGTAACCGGGTTG
Source organism: Chlorobiota bacterium (assembly GCA_013152655.1). Taxonomy (GTDB): domain Bacteria; phylum Bacteroidota; class Bacteroidia; order Bacteroidales; family B39-G9; genus JAADFW01. The sequence goes on along the minus strand of JAADFW010000204.1, from coordinate 4,685 downwards.
CAATTTCTTTACTATTCAATTAATAATACTCCCTATTTATTATATGATGAACCACTTATTTTTTCTGATTCAACGGAAGTTAATTTAAAATTTTATGGAATAGATAAAGTAGGAAATACTGAACACATACACACACTTAGCTTTTATGTACAATGATAATAATAAGACAAAATTTTAGAATGAGTCGGGCAATAATACTATTATTAACTGTACTATTTGTGAATACTAGTTTTTCGCAAGAACTTATTAAAAAGGATACATATACTTATTCTGATACAAATGGGAATTTTTTTGTACAAAAATCACAGCCAATATATTTGTGGATAGGATTTACAAAAGATTCTATCAAAAATTTACATTTATTAAAAAGTGATACGTCGGCCAATTATACAAACCCAATGTATTTTGATGAAGAAGGATTGAATACAATTCGTTCACCATGGGCTGTTGATCCTGCAACACATATACGTGTTTTTCCTTTAGAAGTAATAGAATTTGAGGTATATGCAGATGGTATTGCTCCAAAAACTTATTTGAAGTACGGAAATCATTCGCCCAAACATATAAATGGCATTAACTATTTTGGAAATGGATTAAGTATTAAATTAAATTCATCTGATAAAAATAGTGGACTTTATAATACATATTATTCTTTAGATGGTTTGCCATATCAAATTTATAAAGAGCCTGTAAAATGTGATAAAGAAAAATCATATCTTATTCAGTATTATGCCATTGACAATGTAGGAAACATTGAAAAATTGAAAAAGTATAAGTTTACTATTGATAAAACAAAACCCGTAACAGAGTTAACTATTAAGGGAGATAGGCATGAAAATGTCCTGTCTCAAAATACTAAAATCATTTTATCGCCTAAAGATGAATTGTGTGGTGTTCAATTGGTTAAAATAAAAATTGATAATGGGAAATATATTAATTATAAGGGTGCTTTAAATACAGCATATTTAACGCAAGGCGAACATACATTATATTATTATGCGAAAGATTATGTTGGTAATATTGAGGATGAAAAATCCTTTACTTTTTTTGTTGATAATACTGCTCCAATTTTAGTTGAAGAAGTTATAGGAAACAGTTTTATGAATAATGGAAAGGAATATTCCTCAGGAAGGTCAAAACTAAAACTAACAGCAGTTGATAATAAAGCAGGTGTTAAAGCTATTTATTATAAACTGAATGACGGGGATTATCAAAAATATGAAAAGCCATTTTATTTGTCAGTTATTTCCGGTTCATTAAATATAACTTCATATGCTATTGATAATGTTGGAAACAAGTCTGTTTCAACAAGTAATACAAGCAGAAGCAGCATTACATATATTGATTTAACCGGGCCTGAAATAAGTTATAAATTAAAGGGGGCTCAGTTTAAAATTATCGATTCGGTTTATATTAGCACAAATACTCTTATTGAACTAATTTCTACTGATGGTGAATCCGGTTTTAAATCAATGGACTACAATATTGACCAAGGTGAAATGAAAGTTTATACTGAACCTTTTACCATAAAAAAATCAGGTGTTCATCATATTGGAGCTACTTCGTTTGACAATGTTAATAATAGCAATCATAACGAATTTACTTTTATTATTGACGATAAAGGGCCTCAGATTTTTTCCAGGTTTAGTATTTTACCATTGTTAAAAAAACAAGTTAACGGCAGAGAGATAAATGTTTACTCAAGTGTAGTTTCTTTATTTTTGTCGGCAACAGATGCAAAAGTAGCTATTGATAAGATTTATTATAAAATTAATGATGAGGCTGAAAAACAATACCTGGGATATATTGGAGGATTTAAACAAGGAATAGACTATACAATTAAAATAAGAGCTACCGATAAGTTAGGGAATGAAACTTTCTCTGATATAGTTTTTGCTACTGACAATTCAGGGCCGGAAATTTTTACACAATTTAGTACTCCTGTTAAATCACAAAAGGAAATTGATGGTAAAAAAATTAATGTATATCCCTCTTATGTTTCTTTATTTTTATCGGTAACAAATGCACATGTAGCCTACGAAAAAATTTATTACTCAATAAATGGCAATTCCGAAAAAATTTATACCGGAGTTATTGAAAATTTCAAATCAGGTTCAGAAATTAAAATGAAAATAAGAGCTGTTGACCAACTGGGCAACCAAACAAAAAAAGATATTGAATTTGTTATAGAGTAATTATTTTTCATAATTAGGCAGTGTATTTTAAACAGATGAAGAATATGAAAAGAATATTAGTAATCCTTTTATTTTTTGGGTTTATAAATAATTTTTATTCACAAGGTTTTGTGAAACAGTTTTACATGGATAAATATGGATTTTTTATTGCAAAGGAAAAAAAAGCTAAATATTACCAATTGACAAGTCAAAACAATGAAGGATTAATAGTGAAAGATTAATAGTGAAAGAATTGTTTAATAAAAAAAATGATTTTCCTGTTTCTAAAAAGTTTTATAAGGATAATCAACCAACTGGAGATTGGATTTATTTTGATGAAAAAGGTGAAATAGAATTTGATTTGATTTATAGAAAAAATTCTAAGCAAGAAGATGTAATAGAATATGATATACAATCAGGCAAGATAATTGGTGAAAATTCAGATAATTTTGTTGCTCCTAAATATTTGGGAGAAAATGAGAATTTTCAATGGTTTATTGCAGTAAATATTAACTATCCTGATTTTGCCAAAGAAAATGGGATTCAAGGGACAGTTTATGTTCAAACAATAATTAATGAAAATGGAAAATTTGAGAATATAAGTATTTTAAAAGGAGTTCATGAGGTATTGGATAAAGAGTCATTTAGGATTATTAAGACAGCTGGGGAATTTGAACCAGCAATATTGAATGGTCAAAAAATAAAAGTATATACAATAATACCCATAAGGTTTGTTTTACGATAGTTTAGAAGCAAATGCCAACAAAAGAATACAATTAATAGCGGGTTGAAGAATAAATTGAAACTATGGAATTCTAAAAAAACCTAAATTGCAATATGAAAAGTCATTATAAATAAATTTTGTAATTGGCCTATCTATTTTTTTTGATTTGTTGCGCTATGATCTATAATTCTCAAATCTCAAAAAAAAAGCGTTACCACAGTTATCTGTATATTAAGCTATTATAGTGATTGATTTTCAAAATACAACTTTTTTACAAGTATGTATGCTGGCGTTCATTTTATTTTCAATTCAAATCTTTCAGGAATGCCATTATTAATATCTTCAATGTAGAACTGTGCATTTAAGACAGAAGGAATTTTAAAAAATACATTGCCGTTTTCATTAATTTTAGGTACAGGGCTCCATTTTGTAACAGATTTCCCAAACAACTTACTGGTTTGTAAATCGTTATTATTTTTTATATTCTGATATCCTAACATATCAAAAATAACTTTGCCTTTAATAACTTTAAATCCTTTTTTAGTATATAAAGCAATTATTCCGTTTGCTCCTCTTGCTCCGTACATAGCACTTTGAGTACCTGTAACAACTTCAATTTTATCAACATCATTTGGCGACAAACTATTAAAAGTAGCTCTGCTTACTTCCATTCCATCAACTAAATAAAGTGGTTCATTAGAGCCGTATATACTATTTATTCCGCGTATTGTAACTTTAGCTGAGGCACCACTTCCAGTAATTACCAAGCCGGGAACTCTGCCTCTAAGCAAATCAAGTACATTAGTATATGCTGAGCCATTCTGATGGTTAATTTTTAAAATATAATCGGCATGTTTATATAATCTCAAATGCCCGTCATCAGCGGTATCTGGTTTATATTCAGTGTTTCTGCTTGCAAATTTCAATTTTCTGCTTTCTTTTTTATAAGTTTCTTTAAACCAGTTGTAAAGAATATTTTTATTATTGTAATTTATGGGGGGCAAATCTCCTGCATTCAATGTTATTAAAACATTTTCTTTATCATTTATCCAACGCCTCGCTGTAATTTTTATACTAATTGTATCTTCATAATCAATTCCGTCAAAATAAAACGACCCGGATTCATCAGTAGTATCTTTTTGACTAAAACGAAACTCATTTAATACAGTTAATTCAACAGGGCTGTATGATAAGGGTAATTTTATATACTGTCGTTGTATTTTTCCGCTAACTACAAGGTAATGTTCAGGTTTATACCTTATTTCAGGAAATTCATTATTAATTGTTTTCTCTAATGAAAATCGTGCCCATTTTTTGCTTACTAAATAATTATTTAAATATTCAACCGATTCGTTTTTTGCCAGGTTTAACTTTAAAATTTTGTTGTTTATATCGGGTAAGTCGGCTTTCAGCCACAAATAATTTTGTATGCTTACATCCATTTTTTTTGTAAAATCTGAATTCGAAGATTGAACAAATAGTGTGCTATTTACAGAAACAGGCTTATTATTTTCCATTGTTAGAATGAGGCTGTCATTTTGTTGCTTTTGATTAATAACAACCGATTGAAGCTGGTTTTTTGGTGCATGAAAATATATTCTTTCTCCAACCAAATTTAAGTCATTGTCAAAAAAAGTAAAAAGCAATAATCCAAAAGGCATTTCTGAAACTGAAATATTAAATTCTATTTGCTTATTTTTTAATATTTTTTTTTGAAGTAATTGTTTCTTTTCTCCTCTTTGAACTAACAAAAATATACTATTTGCATAATCATCAACCGTTTTATC
>JAADFW010000203.1 GCA_013152655.1 Chlorobiota bacterium | reverse complement strand
CATTTCGGTTGTAGGTATATCCGAACTGCGAGGATAACGCCTGCATGACGTCTTCTTTATCCACCAGCTGCAGTTCTACCGCCGCCTCTAAATAATTAAAACAAGCTTTAAAATCCGCTATTAAATTATCCAAATCATCATTATAAATATATACCTGTTTTATATCATTATTTCTTTGAAATTTATGCATAAAACTTTTCAAGTTTTCAAAGCTCAAATAAGGATAAAACATTCCTTGTTTTTCAATATATAAATGATCAGGGTCGTTTGTGAGGAAAACTATTCTATCGTTGAAAAAAACTTTATACATTTGTGCTATGATTAAAAATGAAGTAAATACACATCTTGCTGACTTACTATTACAAATTAACGCAATAAAACTAAATACTGCAAATCCTTTTACATGGGCTTCAGGTTGGAAATCACCTATTTATTGCGATAATAGAAAAACTTTGTCTTATCCTGAGATTAGAAATTACATAGTACAGGAATTTGTAAAATTAATAGAAGAAAATTATCCGGTTATAGACTTAATAGCCGGTGTAGCAACAGGTGCTATAGCAATAGGTGCTTTAGTAGCTGAACAGTTAAGCCTGCCATTTGTTTACGTACGCTCAGAACCAAAAAAACACGGGTTAGAAAATCTTGTTGAAGGAGACCTTTCTGTTGGGAAAAACGTGGTTGTTATTGAAGATTTAATTTCAACCGGGAAAAGCAGCCTTAGAGCAGTTGAGGCCTTACGCGCTGAGAATTGCGACGTATTAGGAATGCTTGCCATATTTACTTATGAATTTCAGATTGCAAAATTAAATTTTAGTCAAGCCAATATTAAATTAGATACTTTAAGTAATTATACAACACTTTTGTCAGTAGCCTTACATCAAAATTTAATAAGACAATCGGATTTAAGTTCATTAGATAACTGGCGAAAAAACCCTGACAAATGGGGATAAATAAAATAATAGATTTCTTTCAAACTAAATAATATATACTACATGTTTAATCTTGGAGAATTATCGGAATTAAAAATTGAAAGTAAAATAGGGCAATTACATAAAACTTCGGAAGAAGTTTACAGTTTTTTATCTGATTTTAATAATTTCAGCAACCTTATTCCGGCTGATAAAATTAAAGATTGGCAAGCAACTGAAGATTCTTGCTCTTTTAAAGTAGAAAAAGCCGGGAAAATTGGCTTACAAATAATTGAAAAAGACCCCCCCAGTTTAATAAAAATATCAGGGACTGAAGAAGTTCCTTATAAATTTAATTTTTGGATTCAATTAAAAGAATTAAATGAAGCTGACACAAGAATAAAAATAACTGTAAATGCAAAATTAAATCCTATTATCAGGGCGGCAGCAAAAAACCCATTGCAAAAATTTATTGATTCGGCAGTAGATAAATTAGAAGAAGCATTTTCATAGTCAGAATTATAAATATTTGACTTTGATATTAAAACTCAATTTCTTTAAAATTATATTCTACTAGTTCTCTCTGAAGATTTTCAACTATTAATTTACCGACTTTAGAAACACCGGTAATTTTACCCGCTATTTTTTTATTCCCCTTTTTAAAAGTATGAAGCTTATTAAGCAAATATAGCCTATTATAATACAATTCATTAATTTCATTGACATCTCCCTTTTTTAACTTAGCATACCATTTATCAATGCTAATTAACAATTCACTTAACAACTCATTATTATTATAACACTTCCCTGTGATTGCACTTAAAGAAATTGGATTTGGCAAACCGGAAATAAATTTTATTTGATTAATATTAATGCCTATGCCAACAACGGTAGAATCAATTTTATTTCCCAGTAAAACATTTTCAATTAAAATTCCGGCTATTTTTTTATCAATATAGTAAATGTCATTTGGCCATTTTATACTTATATGCGTAATAAATTCAGTTAAAACTTCCACAATGCTTAGTGATACAATTTTTGACAATAAAAATTGTTGGCTAATTGGCAAAAACTCCGGTTTTAGCAAAATGCTGAATAAAATATTTTTTTTTCTTTCACTAACCCATGAATTTGCCCTTTGTCCACGCCCTTTTTTTTGAAAATCAGTACTTACAACAACTCCTTCATCCGGATTATCTTTTTTTATTAATAAAGATAAATATTGGTTTGTTGAGTTAACTTCAGGTAGATGAATAATTTGTGTTTTCATGATTGTTTTTTTGTAAATTTAGCAAAAAGACCCGAAGTAAACATTAAACTTTTTTTGCATTTACCTTTATAAAAATAAAATTTCATTGCCTGCTATAGATTCATAACTTTGTATTCATAAAATTTATAAAAATGACACCAGTTAAAAGAAGTTTTAAAAAAGAAAGAATTTCCGGCAAAACCGGAAATAAAGGGAAAAAACATAATAAAAAAGATTTTAACATAAAACAACCCGCGCATGCTGTGCCGGAATTAATCCGTTTAAATAAATATATTGCACAAAGCGGGCTATGTTCACGTAGAGAAGCTGATGAGTATATTAAAAAAGGGCTGATTAAAGTAAACGGTGAAATAATTAGCGAAGTTGGCACAAAAATTCATCCTAAAGATAAAGTAATATATAATGATAAATTAATAAATCCTGAAAAGCCGGTTTATGTCCTGTTAAATAAGCCAAAAGACTTTATTACTACTTTGGATGACCCGCATGCTTCAAAAAGAGTTATTGATTTAGTGAAAAATGCCTGTTCAGAAAGAATCTATCCGGTTGGAAGATTAGACCGAAATACTACAGGAGTACTTTTATTTACCAACGACGGCGATCTTACAAAAAAACTTACACACCCAAAGTATAATAAAAAGAAAATTTATCAGGTGTGGTTAGATAAAGTTTTAAAAGGAACAGATATGCAAAAAATGCTGGATGGAATTAAATTAGACGATGGAGATGCTTCTGTTGATGCAATTAAGTATATTGATTCAGCTGATAAAACACAAGTAGGACTTGAGATACATTCCGGTAAAAACCGTATTGTACGTCGTTTGTTCGAACAATTGGGATACAAGGTAAAAAAACTCGACCGTGTTTATTTTGCAGGTTTAACCAAAAAGAATCTGCGCCGTGGAAAGTGGCGTTTTTTAAGCGAAAAAGAAATTACAATGCTTAAAATGGGATCTTATGAGTAAAAAATAATTTTCTATATTTAGTCTCATCTGATATTTTATATTTTTTCTTCTGTAAGTATTCTCATTTTTATTATTTCAATGAACAGAAAAGTTTTTCTGTATGTAACTTTTCTTGTATTTATGTTACTATATATAAAACTTTGAATAATTGGATAGTAAAACCAAACAGAAAGAATTTATGCTTTTGTATGAAGTTATACATACTTCATTTATAAAATACTGTAAAGCAAAATCTTATGGCATAATGGATTATAAAGACCTGGTTAATGAATCAGTTTTAAGGGCTTTTGAAAAGTTTGAAAGATTACAAAAAAAAGATTCGTTTGCTGCATATATTTACAGTATAGCATCAAACATTATTAAGAATGAATTAAGAAGGAAAAAAATATCAAGATTACCGGATAATTATATAATTGATGTAAAACAACTTACAGAAAACCATGCTATTCAAAAGTTTGAAATTGAAATACTATACAAAGCACTCCATAAACTACCCGAAAAACAAAAAGAAGCAATCATTCTATTTGAAATTAGCGGGTATTCAATAAAAGAAATTGCTGAAATACAAAAATCAGGTATTTCAGCAATTAAACAACGATTAAAACGGGGAAGACAAAAATTATCTGAATTATTATATGTTCCGGTTGTTATGAAAGAAGAAAAAAGACAACCGTTAAAAGTTTTATTAATGTTATTTTTTTAATGAGTTATAAGGAAAACATACTAAACAAGTACTTTTTTGCTGCTAAAAACGAGAGAGTTGAAATACCTTTTGATGAAATTAATAAATTATTAAATAGCATTAATGCACAGAATCTTTCACTAAATCATTTTCATGCTAAAACAATTATTAATTTAAAATACTTAATTATGACTTCAACGTTAATAACAACCCTTGTTGCCGGGATTTATTTTTTCAATATTCAAAATGAACCTGCTATATCTGATACTTTGCATCAACCAGATATATCTGCCGTTGAAACTTTTACAATTAATAAAAATCAAAACAAAAAAACATTTACAATACTTGATAAATCAATAAGTAATCAAAAAACATATGTAAAACCGGAAAAACCTGTAATTTCAAGTATTAATATAACACAACAAACAGAACCTGAAATCAATAAGTTTGAATCAATTACTCAATTAATTATAACACAAAATGACACTGCCAAAAATAGTAATGACACATTAATCAAAAGAAAAACATACAAGAATCAATCAAACAATTCTAAACATATAGCCTCTGATGCAACTCTTAATGTTAACATAAATGTTAAGAATGAAAGTAATGATTATGCTGAAAAAAGAAATGGGTATGATAAAATATTTGATTTTAATTTCAATAATTATAAGTGGGCAATGGTTTTAGTTGACCATAAATGTGGTTTTATTGACACAACCGGAAAAGAAATCATAAAACCAGTATATAAAATCATAGGCCACTTTGGCGAATATAAAGAAAACTGGGCATGGGTATTAATGAATAAAAAAATTGGATTCATTGATACTTCAGGCCGGGAAATTGTAAAACCTGTTTATGATGCAATAAATTATTTTGATGAATATAAAGAAGGTTGGGCGCTAATAAAAAAAAATAAAAGATATGGTTTTATCGATACAACAGGATACGAAATTGTAAGCCCTGTTTATAAACATATATATAATTTTGGAGAGTATAAAGAAGATTGGGCATTAATAAGATTAGGAAAAAAATACGGGTTTATTAATACCACCGGAAATGAAATAGTTAAGCCGGTCTATCAAAGTATTGGCAATTTTGACGAATACAAAGAAAACTGGGCTCTAATTGTAAAAGATAAAAAATTTGGATTTATTGATATATCCGGAAATGAAATAGTTGCTCCTATTTATGATCAAATATATAACATTGGAGAATTTAAAGACAACTGGATGAAAGTAAAAAAAAATGGCAAAGAACTTTTTATTGATTCAAATGGTGAAGAGGTTTTTTAAACAGTTTAAACTATATCTATGTTACCGTACTTTTCTACAACCAAAGTTGAGTATATGAGGCAATAAGCATCGGAAAGCTTTTGGGCTTGTAATACCAAACTTTCAGCCTGGCCAATTTTCTTTGAATTGAACTTTGGAACGAAGAAATCAGGAATAATGAAAGAAAATTAAAAGAAGAGCTTCTTTTTTGAGCAAAATCATTAGAATTATTTCAAGTAATAAAGCCTGACAGGCTTTATTAAAACAGATGATTACAGCTTGGCATAATTGCTTGTTAACTAAGAAAAACCTGTTACGTACTGCAATTCTATGCATGCTAAAAGTTTATTAATTCATTTGTCATTACGTATCAAATTTCACTATTTAAATAAACTTTACTATTTTGCATTAAATATCTTTTTATTGCTTATACTTTAAAAAGATAATTATATGTGTTTCTTTATGGTAAAAAACGGAATAATTTTAAGTCACTTTGGTCAATTAAAATATGACACCATAGGAAACCTTTTACGAAAACTTGATAATAAAATGAAAGAATTATCAATTAATGAACTCGTAAAGAAAAAAATTTATGCTGTTATGGTAGAGTGCCTTGAAAATATTGACAGACATAAACACCCGCAAAGTGAAGACCTGAATTTAAGCCATGAATTTGATACAAAATTTTTACTCGAATTAAAAAATAATTATTTTATTATAAACACCGGAAATATTGTTGAAAACAATGTTGTTGGCCTATTAAAGAAAAAGATTGAAACAGTAAACCAGTTAAACGACAAAGATCTAAAAAAACTTTATAGAAAAGTATTGTTAACAGGCTCAATTTCTGAAAAAGGCGGAGCAGGCGTAGGAATAATTGAAATGGCAAAAACAACACAAAATAAAATTGAATATAATTTTAAACCTATTAATAAAGAGTTGTCTTATTATCAGATAAAACTAAAAATTTCTAACACAAACTAACATATAATTTACGATATGAAAGCATTAAAATTTCCCGCAACAGAGTATTCGCCAGAAATAGATTTTGACCCTGTAAATCATAAATTTTTAATTTCAGGATATTCAAGGCCTGAAAATGTAAGAACTTTTTACTATCCTGTTTTGGAATGGATTGATAATTATGGGAAAGAAGTTCTTGCCTCGTCAAATAAAGCAGATTTTGAAAAAAAACCTATAAATCTGACTTTAAAGATGAATTATTTTAATTCGTCTTCAGCTAAATTTTTACTCGATGTAATAGTTGAGGTTCATAAATTTCATTTAGCCGGCTATAATATTGTAATTAACTGGTTTTATGATGAAGGAGATGACGACATGCTTGAAACAGGTGAAGATTTATCAGACATGGTTGATTTTCCATTTAATTTTATTGAAAATAATAACTAATAAGTTTTATGCTACAATAAAACTTTATTCGTTTTTATATTGAAGATGTTTTCATACCATAATTAGCACTATAAAACCTGATACTTGGTTTTCTTATTTATTACAATTAAAATATTTATAACAATCATTTCTACAAATAATTCTTTATAAGAATTCTCACAAAGAATGTATTAATTAATTATTATTTACATTTATAGAAAAAATTTATTTAACATTATCTAAATCATATTTTAATGATTTAATATTAATAAACACAATGAGTCATAAAGCAGGTTTCGTAAATATTATTGGTAATCCAAACGTTGGAAAATCAACCTTGATGAATGCCCTTGTAGGAGAAAAACTTTCAATCATAACTTCAAAATCTCAAACTACAAGGCATCGTATAATGGGTATAGTTAATGGCACCGATTTTCAGATTGTTTATTCTGACACACCGGGTATTATTAAGCCAAACTACAAGCTTCAGGAATCAATGATGTTGTTTGTTGAAACAGCTTTAGAAGATGCAGATATCATATTATATGTTACAGATGTAAAAGAGACTATTGACAAAAACATTAATTATATTAATAAGGTTAATAATACAAAAGTTCCGGTTATACTTATCCTGAATAAAATTGATTTGTCGAAACAAGAAATTATAGATGATTTAATGCACCAATGGAAAAAACTTTTACCTAATGCATATATAATTCCAACTTCTGCAAAAGAAGTTTTTAACCTCGAGCAACTTTTTGATAAAATTATTGAATTTCTTCCTGAATCGCCACCCTATTTTCCTAAAGATGAATTAACTGATAAATCACAACGTTTTTTTACATCTGAAATTATAAGAGAGAAAATACTTTTATATTATCGGGAAGAAATACCATATAGTGTTGAAGTATTGGTTGAGGAATTCAAAGAAAGTGAAGATATTATCAGAATAAGAGCTATCATTTTTGTTTCCCGCGAGTCGCAAAAAGGAATTATAATAGGACACAAGGGAAAATCGTTAAAAAAAGTAGGGACAGAAGCACGCCTGGAATTAGAAGGCTTTTTTAATAATAAAGTATTTCTTGAGCTATATGTAAAAGTAAATCAAGATTGGAGAAACAAGCCAAAACAATTATTACGTTTTGGATATTATTAAAATTATGTAAACAGCATCATAAAGTAATGTATTATGGATTTATCAGTGTTAGAATCACAAGTTTATAATTATTCAATAAACGTTATTGGTTTTATGATGACCTTAAAAAAGGCAAATCTCAATAATGCAATAACTTCCGAAATTGTAAAAAATGCAGGAACACTTAATACATGCTTGATTGATGCTTTAGAATTAAAAAAAGAAGAAATAAAAATACAACTTGGTAAATGTATTCATGCACTGAATACTTTACAATCTTTATTTACAAAACTTGACTTAGAACCAACTTACGATAACAATAAAACAAATTTGCAAATAGAAACTGCTGAAATACTTAAAGCAATGAAGCAGGTTATTACTTAGCACCCTGCCGTTAAACAACTGATTCTTAGCGTTTAATATAATTAATACTTCCAATTTTACCATTCATAGGTTAATTACTGCAATATTTCCTTTGCTAAGCTCCGTTCGTCTATTAGTTAAAAAAAAGTTATTCTTTTTCAATAGTTTTACTTTTCAATGAAAAAATTTATTAACTAAACCGTTTAATTATGAAAAGATTTACTTTTTTAATGATTCTTGCAACAGCAATGCTTTTTAGCTTTAATAGCAGGGCTCAAAGAACATGTGCATCAAACGATCATATGTTAGATCAATTGCAAAACAGCCCTAAAATGCAAGAAAAAATAAACGAACTGGAAGATTACACAAAAAATTATGTGCAAAATTTCACCAACAAAGCAGGTGAAACCAGATTAGTTCCTGTTCATGTAATTGTAGTTTATTCAAATTCACAAGAAAATATTAGTGATGCTCAAATCCAATCACAAATAACAGTATTAAACCAGGATTACGGCGGAACAAATAGTGACAATAACCCTCCGGCAGAATTTGCTGCTGTAGGAGCCGGAAATACAGGAATTCAATTTGTTTTATCAGGAATTGAAAGACATTCAGATGCAACTTCAAGCTGGGGAACAAATGATGCAGTAAAATCTGCGTATCCTCCTACCAGCCCTACTACAACATTAAACATGTGGATATGTAATATTGGCGGAGGTATTTTAGGATATGCCCAATTTCCGGGTGGAGCTGCATCTACCGATGGTGTAGTTTTTTCTCCTCAATATTGCGGAAGTATTGATTACAATGATGGAAGTTTTTACTTATCTGCTCCTTTTGACAAAGGCCGTACTGCTACTCACGAAATAGGACACTATTTTAATTTGCGTCATATATGGGGTGATGGCAACTGCGGAGCAGATGATTATGTTGACGATACTCCAATTGCAGGTGCTGCTAATTATGGTTGCCCAACATACCCTTCAAAATCCTGTACAAGTAATGGAGGATGGACAAGTGACCAGTTTATGAATTATATGGATTATACAGATGACCCATGTATGTATATGTTTAGTGCCGGACAATCAGCCAGAATGTGGGCATGTTTAAATTCTTCAAGGCTTGACCTTGGGACTTCAGGTGGCAATTTAGCACCAACTGCAAACGCAAATGGTACTTATACCGGAGATCCGGGTGTTGCAGTAAGTTTTAGCAGTACAGGTTCTTCTGATTCTGATGGTACAATTGTTAGTTATTCATGGAGTTTTGGTGATGGTGCTACAAGTACATCTGCTAATCCAAGCCACACTTATAGTTCAGCCGGGGTTTATAATGTTTCATTAACCGTTACCGATGATGGCGGAGCAACCGGAACTGATAATACAACAGCAACAATTGGAACTGTTTGTTCAGGAACACAAGCTTGCGACGGAAATGTTACTTTAACATTAACAACTGACAGGTATGCTTCTGAAACCAGTTGGACTTTAAAAAATAGTGCCGGAACAACTGTTGAATCAGGTTCAGGATATTCTAACAGTACAACTTATACCTTAAACTGGACATTAAGTGAAGATACTTATACTTTCACTATTAATGATTCTTACGGTGATGGCATTTGTTGTTCTTACGGAAGTGGTTCTTATGCTTTAAATGATGGTTGTGGTGCTGACCTTGGAAATGGGGGAAGTTTTACAACCTCTGAATCAAAAGTATTTTGTGTACCGGCAACAGCACCTCCTGTAAACCAGGCACCGGTTGCTAATGCAAATGGCCCTTATTCAGCTTATGAAAATGTTTCAATTAGCTTTAGCAGTACAGGCTCATCTGATTCTGACGGAAGTATTACAGGATATAGCTGGAACTTTGGCGATGGTGCTACAAGTACTGCTGCTAACCCTTCTCATTCATATGCTTCTGCCGGAACTTATACTGTTTCTTTAACAGTTACTGATAATGATGGTGCTACAGGAAACAACCAAACTACTGCATCTATCACAGTTGCTCCTGCTAATGTAGCTCCTACAGCAAATGCAAATGGCCCTTATAGTGCCGATGAAAATATATCAATCAGCTTTAGTAGTGCAGGTTCTTCCGATTCTGACGGATCAATTACCGGTTACAGTTGGAGCTTTGGCGACGGTGCTACAAGTACTGCTGCTAATCCTTCACACGCTTATGCTTCTGCCGGTACTTATACTGTTTCTTTAACAGTTACTGATAATGACGGTGCTACCGGAAACGACCAAACTACTGCAACCATTACAGTTGCTCCTCCAACAACAACCGTAACCCTTGAAGCAACAGATTTTGAAAGTGGAAAAGGAATTTGGATTGATGGTGGAAAAGATTGTAGTTTCTACACTACTGGTTCCAGAGCCTGGAGTGGAAGCAATGCTTTTGACATACAAGACAACTCAGGAATAGCATCATCTTTCTATACAAATGAGAATTTTAATGTTACTGCTTACAATTCAATTGATATTGAATTTTATTTCTATGCTTACAGTATGGAATACGGTGAAGATTTCTGGGTTCAATATTTTGACGGCTCAAGCTGGAAAACTGTTGCTTCTTATGCACGTGGAACAAGTTTTAACAATAGTACCTTCTACGTTGCAACTATTACAATAAGCAATACTAATTACAATTTCCCAAGTAATGCCGAGTTTCGTTTTATGTGTGATGCAAGTGCAAATTATGACGATGTATATATAGACGATATCACAATTACAGCAACAAGCGGAACAGCCAGAACATCAGGAAATACATTAACACCTTTAGGTAATTCATTCCGTGAAATGAATTTATTAAATGAAGATGGATTGCGTATTTATCCTAACCCTGCTACCAGTGAATTAACTATTGAAACTGGAATTGAAGATAATTCGGTTGTTAATATATACAGTTATACCGGAGCATTGGTTAAGACAATGAATCTTAAGCAAGATGTTACTACCATTAATATTAGTAATTTAACACCAGGAATATATTTTATTAAAGTAAACAATGGTGAAGAAGTTTATACTAATAAATTGATAAAACAATAGTTGTTTAATTATAACCTGCAAAAAGGCTGCATCGGAAACGAGCAGCCTTTTTTTTATTTAAATATTCTTATTTACAGATATTTATTATCACATTATTAGTTCAGTATTCCGGTTTACAAACTCCTTCCTCTAAAATAAATAGTTATAAACTTTTTAAATATCATTTTTTTATATCTTTATCATACAATTTTTAAAGGCTATAGTGATGACCAATTATGCTACAAGATTTAAGTTAATGTTTAAGGGTATTCCTAAAACATCAGTTATTGAACAAAAACGTGCTGACTTATTTAATGAATATGAAGAACTTAAAAAGTTTACAAATTCAGACAAACTTAAAGAATACAATTCACTTGTTGAAGAAGTAAATTCAGAAGATTTTAAAGCCAGGGTGCAAAAAATAAAATCTACCAAGTTTAAAGACACTGAAGAATATAAAAAACTGAAAGAATATAATAAATTAAAAAAAGAAAAGAACATTATTGCCTGGAAGAAATTAAATGGGTCAGAAGCATTAAATGCGTTTCAAACGATGGATTCTTCACAGGAATTAAAAGATTACTTAGAACTGGAAGTATTTATTTTATCCGATGATTTTAAAAACCTAAAAAAAGATATATTAAATACAAAATTTAAAGACACAGAGGAATATAAGAAACTTAAAAGGCTTAAAGAATTAAAAAAGGCAAAGGATATTAAAAACTTTTTTAAAATTAAAGATTCTGCATTGTTAGAAAATTATAATTCGATTGAACAATCGGGTAAATTAGCTCTGCTTGATTTTGAAAAAATAATGCATAGTGAAGAATTTATTGAAGCAAAAAAATCAAAAGAATTTAAAACAACTGATTTTTTTCAACAATTTACTGTGTATAATAGTTTTATTAAATCAAAGGAATATAAAGATTATTTAAAACTTAAAAATTCTACAGCATTTAAGGATTTCCAGACATTGTCAGAATCAGATAAACTCAAAGAATTTGATGAATTAGAAAAAGAAGTTAATTCGCAAGAATTCAAAGAGTTTAAAGCCGAAATGGAAGATAAAAACCGTTGGAAAAAAACTGAGGAATACAAAAAGGAACAAGAATATCTTTCGTTAAAAAAATCAAAAAAATTTAAAGTTTATTTTAAGTTTAAAAAATCGCAAAATTATAAGTACTATACAGAATTAATTGATTCTGAACAATTAAGCAATTATAAAGAATTAGATGAATATATAAATTCCGATGAATTCAAAAATTTTAAAGCAACAATGGAAGACAAAAACCGCTTTAAAAAAACTGAGGAATATGCAACTTTGGAAAAACACAAATTGTTAGAAAATGATGAAAAAATAAAATGGTTTTTTTCTGTAAAAGACAGTGATAAATTTAACATCTTAAAAAAATGGAAATTAACTTTTGAAGATAATTTTGATAATGACACCTTAGATAAAGATGTATGGCTGACCAGCTTTTTCTGGGGAAAAATGATGTTGAACGAAAGTTATTCGCTTGCACACGACAAGCATTTATATACTGATGGTAAAAACATTGAAATAAATAACAGCATTTTAAGTATTCAGGTAAAAAATGAAAAAGCAAAAGGTAAAGCCTGGAATCCTGAATTTGGCTTTATGGAGAAAGAATTTGACTTTACAAGTGGAATAATTAATACAGCACAAAGTTTTAGACAAAAATACGGACTGTTTGAAGCAAAAGTTAAATTAAGCAATGCCGATAATGTACAAAATGACTTCTGGATGGCAGGAGAAAAAATGTTGCCTCATATTGATATTTTCAAATTTAATTCTTTGGCTAAAAAAGAAATAATCACCTCTAATTTCTGGCAGGCAGAAACCAACAAAAACGGATTTGAAAAAAACCAGGAAAAATCTGTTATACCAACTTTGCAAAACGACTATTATATTTATTCATTAGAATGGACACCTGAAAAATTAAGCTGGAAAATAAACGATTACTTAATTGCCGAACAAACTTCCGGGTTGCCTGATGAAGAGTTATTTATCCAATTCAGCTCAGGAATAAATGATTCGTCAAATCAAAACAATTTACCTGCCGGAATGGAAATAGACTGGATTAGATGTTATAAGCAAAATGAAGAATAGAATAATTTGAGGCTATATAAAAATATACGTTATTTATTTTACACTATTGTATTTGTTTTTTGTTCATCTTCCCATTTAAAAGCCCAATATGATACAAAAAAATTAATTTCTTCGGGTGTACAATTAATTCAAACTAAAAACTACAATAAGGCAATTCTAAAGTTCAATAAAGCAATTTATGTAAAACCTTACCTTTTTGAGCCGTATTTTTATCGTGGTTACACAAAATATATTTTAGGCGATTATCAGGGAGCCGACAATGACTTTACACAAGCATTGAAAATAAATCCTTATTATTCAGAAGCTTATCGATTTAGAGGAGTTACACGAGGTTTATTAAAAGATTATAATAGTGCTTTTAAAGATTTTTCTTCAGGTATAAAGTTAGATACATTTAATGTTTACCTCTATTTAAACAGAGCTGCCTTAAATATTGAAATTGGAAACAATAAAGAAGCTTTAAAAGACTGCAATATTAGTGTAAAGATCAAGCCAACTTTAGTTGATTCATATATAAGCAGGGGTACAGCATATTCACTTTTAGAAAATTATAAAAAAGCATTGGCAGATTTTAATAAAGCTATTGAATTAAAGCCAAATAATGACCTGGCTTATTTAAAAAGAGGCCTTGTTTATTTTCAAGAAAAAAAATATAAGAAAGCTATTGCAGATTATGATATTGCTGCAAAAATAAACCCGAACCTTTCTTTAATTTATTTCTACCGTGCATTAGCTAAAAGCGAATCACTTGATTACACCGGTGCATTAAATGATTATAATAAAGTATTAGAAATAGACCCTGAAAATGCTTTAACCTATTTTAACCTGGCAATTTTAAAAACACATATTGGAGCCATTGAGGATGCAATAAAAGATTATAATAAAATATTACAACTAAAACCAAATCATATTTTAAGCTTATACAACCGTGCAGGGCTTTATCTTGACCAGAAAAAATATAAATTTGCTATTAATGATTACACAAATGCAATTAATTTATTTCCTGAATTCCCGGGTGCTTATATGAACAGGTCGGCTGCAAAAAGAATAATTGGAGATATTGATGGCGCTATTGAAGACTATAATACCGGCGTAGGAATTTTACAAAAATACCAAAATAACCAGGGACAAAATTTATTTAATGAATATACTGATACCAGTAAGTATTTCAAGAAAATGATAGAATTAGATACACAATTTGAATATTATAATAAAAACAACCCGCAAATTCAAGATAAATTTACCGATATTGATTTGCTCCCTATTTTTAAGCTAAGTACAAAAACAGATAGCATTAATCTAAAAACACTTAAATACAATTATTTAATCAGCAACATGGCTGAACTTGAAAATTACAACTCTCTTTTTACATTTAATAATACTTTTTCATTAAATCATTTTTCATATACAACAAACAAAAACAATAAACATATAATTACAAATAAAGCAGTTTCATATTTATATAAGGCAACAATAAACCAGGATAATCAGAATTACAATACTGCAAAACAATATTATGACAAAGCAATTTCAGAAGACACTTCTTTAGTTGCTGCATGGTTTAACAGGGCTACGCTTGAAATGGAAATTGACGAGTTTTTAGCATCCTTCAATCCTGTGGAAGAAATGCTTAATTTAAATACTACAAATACTAATAATTTGCAAAAACCCGATACAGAAAACGGGCCTGATTTAAACTTAGCAGAACATGACTTAAATATGGTAATTAAAATAAATCCTGATTTTTTTATTGCATATTACAATCTTGCTAATTTGAATTGTTTAAATGGTGATTTCATTTCAGCAATTGAACACTACAATCAGGCTATTGAGCAAGCAAATGATTTTGCAGAAGCATATTTTAATCGTGGATTGGTAAAAATATATCAGCAAGATATTAAAGAAGGCTGTAGCGATCTAAGCAAAGCTGGCGAATTAGGCATTCCTGATGCTTATTCTGTAATTAAAAAATTTTGTAAAAAGAAGTAATAATATTATAATAATCGTTAAACACAGTAAAATGAAATTAGCTTTCCAACTCCGGTTTTATTTACCAGTTATCATTTTTATATTTTTTAGTTCAGTATCGTGTAAAAATATTTCCACAAATAGTTCTAATAACGTAGCTGACAGTATTATAACACAATATATACATGAAATAATGCAAATGCGTAATGATATTAACCACGAATTTAGTGACAGCAGTCAATCGCCGTTAGACAAAGAAGATATTGCTCATTTTACAGGATTAAAATTTTTTAAACCGGATTATAATTACAGGGTAAAAGCAAAATTTATTCGAACAAAAAACGAAGAGCCTTTTAAAATGCCAACAACAACTGAAAGAATGCCCGAATATGTAAAATATGGTGAATTACATTTTTCTATCTCAGACTCTAATTTAGTATTAAGTGCTTACCAAAGTTTAGATTTAGTAAACGATTCAGTATATTTTGATTATTTATTTATTCCATTTACCGACTTAACAAATGGTTTTAGCACATATGGAGGGGGAAGATATCTTGATATCAGGTATCATGGTGAAGATACTGTAATTCTTGATTTTAACAAATGCTACAATCCTTATTGTGCTTATGCAAGTCGTTGGTCATGTCCTATTCCACCGGAAGAAAATTTTCTGAACATTAGTATTAAAGCCGGTGTTAAAAGTTATCATTAACGGTGAGTATATGAGTCTGCAAAATTTTATTCTATCACTATTTTTTTTGTTTTTATAAAATCATCGCACTGTATTTTTATTATATACAGACCTTTTGAAATATCAGGCAAATCAATATTATAATCTGTTTTAGATGAATTGAAATAACTACTGAAAATTACTTGTCCATTGAGATTTACCAACTCAATTTTTAAATCTTTATCAAAAAAATCATCACTACTTATATTTATATTTCCAAATGTTGGATTTGGAAATACACTGAAAGTTTTTATTTCAGAAATTTCATCGATTTCTTGATGAGTCAGTATTGTTGTATTCAAATGATATTTAGCTGTTGTATCATTTTTTATATTAAAAAAAGAGGAATTAATAGATTCTCCTATTTCTTGATTGTTCTGTGCAATTGTTTTTACACCTATCACGACTAACAGGAAAAAGACTAAAATACCAAAACTGATATGTATGAATACTTGTTTCATAATATAGTGCTAAGTTATGAAATCTATTAAATAATTTATGAAACACGATATTGAAAATTTATTGGTATTAACGATGGCGCTAAACTAAGTTGCCGTATTTAATGTTCATCTTTCTCATTTTACTAATTTGCTCAAACAAAGTTAATTAACTTTCTAAACCTCAAAACAGGCAATTGAGTTTAGCGTTTGTTGTGGTGTTGTTATTTTTGATTATCAATTAAA
The DNA here is from genome assembly GCA_013152655.1 of Chlorobiota bacterium. GTDB lineage: Bacteria > Bacteroidota > Bacteroidia > Bacteroidales > B39-G9 > JAADFW01. The sequence continues at coordinate 924 of JAADFW010000203.1, read as the reverse complement.
TACACAGTTCCCTTTCCTTTTCCAACACTCCTGATTATCTGTTCTTTTTTCATATACTGTAAATCTTTTTTAATTGTATTGATATTTATATCTTCAAATCCTTTTGCTATGTCAGATATTTTCAATGGTTGATTTTTCTTTAAATATTCCTTTATCTCCTTTTGTCTTTCGTTTAAATATCCTCCCTTTGACTTAAATACATCATACTTTGCATCAAGTCTTTGGGTTAGTGTACTTAATTTGTCAAGAAAATATAATGTCCATTTTGATATATTTTCATTTTCTTTATTTCTGTTTTTTTGTCCTTCCATTAACGCTTGATAATACTCTTTCTTTGTTTTTTCTATCAAGTTTTCAAATGAGACATACTGAATGAACATATACTCTTTTTGTAATAAAACAAGAGTTGTCAATAATCGAGAAAGTCTTCCATTTCCATCCTGAAAAGGGTGTATTGATAAAAATTCATAGATTAAATTTGCAACAATAATCAAAGGGTGTATCTCGCCTTTCTCAAATTGTTCATTCGTCCAACTAATCAAATCGTTCATTTCGGATTGAACTAAGTGAACTTCTGTTGTATTGAAAATAACTTTTTGTATTCCTCCTGGATAATTTGCGACGACTTTATTTGAAAGAGATTTGTATTCTCCACGATGCCGTGTGTCTTTATCACTATATCGCAACAAATTTTGATGTAATTGTTTGATGTAATTTTCAGATAATCGGATATTGTTATAGTTTTCATAAATAATCTCCAAAGTATCATAATATCCAATTACTTCTTGCTCATCTCTTGTTTTAAGTTTTGTAATTTTAACATCGTTTAAAAGTTCTTCTATCTCTTTATCGGTTAAAGACCCACCTTCAATTCTTGTTGAAGAACCAATACTTTCAATTGTTGCAATTTTTCTTAATTCTTTT
>JAADFW010000202.1 GCA_013152655.1 Chlorobiota bacterium | reverse complement strand
TACTTAAAGAAAAGCAAGCTGATATTATACTAATGGATATTTCAATGCCTGAAATGGATGGTATTGAAGCAACAGAAACTGCAACAAAGAAGTTTCCCGGAATAAAAATTATTGGTTTATCAAGTTATGAGGATCAGATTTATTATTACAAGATGATTAAAGCTGGAGCACTGGGTTTTGTAACTAAAAAAGCAGGAATAGAAGAACTTGAAACTGCAATAAAAAATGTGTATAAAGGTGAAAACTATTTCTCTCAAAACTTGTTGCGCAATATTCTATATAACGTAAGCAATATTGGAGAAGAATCACTTGTAAATAGTAGTGTAAAAATATCAAAAAGAGAAAAAGAAATCTTAATTTTAATATGCAAAGGATATTCAAATAAGGAAATTAGTGAAGAACTATTTATTAGTCACAGAACTGTTGATAAACACAGAACAAATTTACTTTCAAAAACAGTTACAAAAAACTCAGCAAACTTGGTTATGTTTGCTATTAAAAATAAGCTTGTTGAACTGTGAATTAGTCATGAATAAAAGGGGTATTTATCATTTCTAACAAAGTGCTGTAACTAGTTGAATCAATCATTTTGCTCATTAAACTTAAATATTATTGTAACTAATCAGTATTAATAGTAAATAATTATCTGTACACACCTGATTAGAGATTGATTTTCAGTATAGCAGTATAGAGTATTTATTATTAAGTAAACGTAGTAAACTATCCAGTAGAATAGACTGAAAGGATAAAAATCGAATAAATGATTTTTATTAGAATTCATATTTGCATCATCCAATAAATAATTTGTGAAATTGTAATTTTATCTCTCAATCTACAGAAAGCTACTCTAAACAACTAATATTCTGTTGTTTATGCAATATATGTACAAAACATACATAATCTTTTCCATCACAAAATAAGGTAATTACCCCATGAAAAATATGGTAATTACGGCTACCCTGTATCATTAAAGTATGATATTTTTGTTTTAATCAAATATTACACAAAAGTGCTAAACGAAAAAAAGAAAATAATACTAATTGTTTATAATAAATTATTTTGGGAAGCCATTAAAATTTATTTACAAAATATTTTATCCTATGAAATTATTAATGAATCATCAGATGGTAATGATTTCCTTTCTCAAAAAAACATAAATCAATCAGATGTTTTAATAATTGATATAAGAATACCTCAAATGGATGGAATTGAGATTGTTAAACAAATACTATATAATTCGTGTAATACTAAAATTATTGCTTTACTAAACAATTATGATAATATTTATTTGCAAGAAATTATTAAAGTTGGTTTTAAAGCATGTGTCTATAAAAGTAAAATTAATGAAGAATTAGATAATGCAATAAAAAAAGTACTGGAAGGCAAAGTGTACTTTCCGAAAGAAATGAAACATTAATTTGTAATTATTAAACTGATATGGAAAACAATGGATAAACAAAAATTTACTAATTCAGTTAACAATATTATAGCAATTCTGAACGATGTTGATACTAAAATTCTTAATTTGAACGATACATCAGGAAATGGTTTTCTATTTTTCACTAATGTTCAAAAACAATACTACAAGCATTTAACAACCCTTGCTGAAAACATGTCTAAAATTAAAAATATGGACATAGTAGCAGGGTTTGAAAAAAAGTTTGTAAAAATAGGAAATTTACTTATTACGATATCAAATTACATAAATGATTCAAGTAAAGAGGGTACTGGTATTCTTATTAAACTAAAAACAATAAATAATAAACTGGCTATTCTTGAAATGGGCTTAAATAATTTCATTCAAAACGATGTTACTTTGAAATTATTGGAAACCAGTCAAATGTTAAAATTGAGTTTTGTTAAAAATGATTTTCAGATAAATACTAAATCTGATTTTACAATAGATGATGATCTAATTAAAAACATTGACAATAAATGTAAAGAGATTAAAATTTCAATAAAGTCTTTTAATACTTTAATCACTAATATTGAAAATCTTGTTATTTCAAATCTTAAAATATTAAGTAAACTAAATAGTAAATATATTCTTGAAACTAATAACATAAGCAACTTATACAGTTTTAATGATAGCCTTTATTCTAATATAGTTTCTGCAAGCGAATGGCTAAATAATAGTTTTTCAAACACAAATGAGGTTATTGTTAAGCTTCAGTATCAAGATATAATTCGTCAAAAAATGGAACATATCCAGCTATTACTGAAGAAAACCGTAAATGAATTGTATTCTATTGGTAAGGGTAGTAACAAAGAAGAACTAGCTAATTTTACAAAAAAGTATTTAGCTCAAATACCTAAAATTGTAATTCTTCAAACCGGGCAATTAATCAAAATAAATTCTGAATTTCAAAATGCTACTACAACAATTGTAAAAAACCTCAACAGAACAGCTGAGAATATCAATAATACCTTATCAACATTTATTGTATTTAATGTTGATACACTAAATGCAAATATTACTAATTCAATAAATAAGACATATAATACTTTTTTAGTAAACCTGAATAGCCTATTCAATAATTATAAGGATATAATTGAATTAATCAATTTACTTACAATTGCTTCTGATGAATTAATTAATCAATTTAATCTATTAAATAAACAATCACATTTGTTAATAACAAAGGTAAAGGAAATTATAATAAACATTAATGGTAAACAAAAAAGCAAAAAGCAAATTCTTCCAATAGCAAAATATTATGATGATATTTTAAACAAGTTAAAGGATTCAAATCAAGAACTGAGTATTATACAGAATGATTTTAAACAATTTAAGGATGAACTGTCTAAAATCGATAATTTTCTGAAATCACATATTAGTTATACTTCAAAATTAGTAAAAATAGTTTCTGAAATCAAAAATTTTTATACAGTCATTTTATCTGATTTTGAAAAATACCAAGAAATAAGCTTATCAAATAATCGTATTAAAGATTTTTTTAAATCTAATAAAAACATAGATATTAATGATATGGATTATTATAAAAATTACGATTTAACAGTAAATGAATTAATTGTCAGGTTTAAAGAAATAATCCAAATCTTAACAAATGAAGATTTAGGATTAAACGAAATAAACATTTCTCCATCTGATATAGATAACATAAAGACAGGATATACAGTTGAAAGTGAGTTTGAAGTACATGAATCTATATTCTCTAACAAACAAAATACAGGGTACGAAAAACAAAAAAATGGTGATGAAAATGAAAGTGATGAATTGGGCAATATTGAATTATTTTAAAAAAATTAACTGTGGAAAATGATTTTAGTA
>JAADFW010000201.1 GCA_013152655.1 Chlorobiota bacterium | reverse complement strand
ACCTAAAGAAGTTATTTAATTGCTCATCTCAACAAATGTTATTTCAAAATATAGAATTAGGTATAAATACAACACCTGTCTTTAATCCCAAATTATATATTGATGGGTTATTATATCATAAGGACAAATTATTTGAATATCGTTATAAAGGAAATTTTGCTCAAGTAGAACATGAACGGTTTAGATATAAAATTTATAATAAATCTTATCAGTATGGCATAAGAGAGTTTACCCTGAGAATTGAATTGCAAATAAAAAAAACTGAAGAACTAAAAAGTACAGGAATTAAAACCTTTGCAGACGTTAATGAAAGCACACTAAACAAAGCAAAAGACCTTCTTTTAAGCCGTTTTGATGAGGTTGTGCACTACGATTATACAATTAACAATAAAGACTTAACAAGTGTCCAGAAACAACTATTAAAAAATTACTCGAATCAACGTTATTGGATTATTGATACAAAACCACATCACAGAGACAGGCACAAAAAAAGATTGCAACAAATTACCTTAAAATATTCCAAGAATTTACAACTACAATTAAGGCACGATATTATTAAAAAGTGTGTAAGGATTAACCAACTTTCTGAAAAGACAAAGTGTGTAATAATTAACAGTTCAAGTATAGGGTTAAACATTACACAAAACCACACTAGAAAAACATTACAAAAATGTATCATAACAGGAATACCATTAACATACGAAAAAGAGGGGGCAAAGTATATTAGAACAAGTACATTTAAATACCTCCAAGAACATAACAAAGATAAGTTTGAAGAGGTTTGTAGTTTTTTACTTAATTCAACTTCGGGCGGACGCCCCAAGTATGAAAGAAGTATTATATCTCATTTATATAAACAAGTAAGAAATAGATATTATAATCAATTTAAAATTAAACGAGTTGGGTATCATAAAAAGAAGTACGAAAATCAATTAGAATTAACTATTTAACTTTAAACTTATGGCCACGCAAAAAGATTGGAAAGGTTTTTATAATGTCTTAAAAGAAGTAGATTTTAAAGAAGATGAATTTGCTACTATTATTATTGCATTTATTGAATTAAAATATCCTGATTCCATACCAATAAATTTTATGGACACAGATGATTGTCAAGAAATATTATACGCCCTGTTCAATTTATTCGAGCATATTAAAAGAATCCAGATAGCAAATAGAATATTAATTGACATTTGTACATAATTATCTAGATTACTTTAATAAGGTAAATAGAATTCATCAAACTTATTACGACCTCATTAATGTAGTAGAGTTTAGTTTCATTTAGTAATAGTATGGGCGGAGGGGCCTCTATAAACGAGGCAAAATCAACCCCCTACTTAATTAAAATCGACTTTCTCGTATTTCTATAAAAACAAATACTCGTATACAGTCCCACCCTTTATATCATAACTAATTTAATTATAAGGGGGGGGGTAGTTTAACTTGAATTTTTAATAGTGGAGAATTTCCCTTATTTAAAAAAATTTATTATCTGCATATGCTTTTTGTTTTACGTGCGCGCGCGTGCGTGAGGGATATTATAGCCTTATCTGTTTGCTTATAGATGTTAAACTAATATTGGGTAAATAAAAATCTATTCCTCTCTTTTTCTCTGATTCTTTAATGCCTGCTCTAAAGTTGGTGGCGATTTCTGCCACTCTGCTATCTGCGCCATCGCCGCTTCCGAGTTTTTTCTGTGGGCTTCTGTTAAATATGTCGGCTTGTCTGCCAACTCTCTCTTTTTCTCCTCGTTTAGGTCCATTACTTTTTTGGCGAAGGTCGGGTCTTTGGTTATCCTTATTGCTAAGGTTCTCTTTAAATCCTTCAATTCTTCCGGGGTTAATTTTATCTCATCGTCATTTGATTTACTGCTGCCTGATTCTTTAGTTTGATTACCTTTTTCTAAGTTATTCTCCATTTGATAATAATCTTTATAGATTAAATCACTTTCTCGTTTCTTAATAGCAATTTTTCTTTCATAATAAATGCTGAATAATAAAATACATATCCAAACAACATCAATAACATTCCAAACAAAACGACCTAAAACTAATTTAAAAAATGGATTTATTAATAGGGCAGATGCAAACCAAATTACTATAAAAGTCTTGTTTTCTTTTTCAAAGGCTTTATAACCTAAAATTCCAAAACCTATCATTCCGTTGAACCGCATCAATTCATAGTAACTGTAAGGCATTTTAAATAGTGCCCCTATAAAAAGGAGGGATAAAACAATTTTTATGATTGTATTTATTGGTTTCAATATAAAATTAGGTTTCTTTATTTAACTCTTCAAGTTTTATTTCTAATTCTCTTTTTTGGATTTTCTTTTCTAATGTTTTAATTTCTCCACTTAATTTAAGTTGATCAAATGTTTCAACTGTCCAAAACTTTGTTTTGTACAAGTAATAAATGTCAAAAATAGCAAGGATTTCTAAAGATAGAAGTATTAAACCACTAGGTTCATTATAGAGTGTATTAACTAAAAAAGTATATGATCCTAACAGTAATAATATAATTAGAGCAATAAATGATATATATCCAGTGAATACAGTAAATTTTGTTTTCATAACGTTAAATAATTTAACAATTCTATTGCAAAGAATATAGAATTTTGTACTAAGAGAGGGTCTTGTAAAAGTATAAAAATATTTTTTATTTTGAACTAGTTAATAGTTTTTAATTTAAAAGCGTAACTTGAATATATTAGTTAACTTTGAGCGTATCTTTATTAAAGAATGATTAATCATTAATGAAACAATGAGAGGAAAATATCAACATTTAATAAAAAAACTATATAATTATAAAGGCTTGCTTGTTTTATGGGTTTTTATTTCTATTTTGTTTTATGGTGTTCTTGTATCGTATCCAAGAACTAAAACCTTTAAAAGTCATATGGGGTATAACAAAATTGTTTATGAGGCTGAACCAACAAACATAGATCTTAAAACTTTTACACCTTTTTTATCTTTTGCCGGCATTGTTCTAATTGGTGGTGTAGGTTATTTAATTAGTAAGAAATAAGTTTATTATTTAAAGAGAAGTGCTAAATCATACACTAAATTACAGGTATGTAGTATTGACGAAATACATAGGGTTTTCTAAATTACTGACTATATACTGACTAAAACAAAAAAAGCAACCCGATAAAGGGAAGCTTTTCATTGGCTTAATTTAATAAACCGCAGCGTTTTATATGTAAAACGCTAAAACAACACAACTTTCTTTTTGCGGTCTGGACGGGACTCGAACCCGCGACCTCCTGCGTGACAGGCAGGCATTCTAACCAGCTGAAC
>JAADFW010000200.1 GCA_013152655.1 Chlorobiota bacterium | reverse complement strand
AAACGGAAAAAAATGGGGATATTGTATTGTCGGCTGCTGCCTTCTAAGCGATCAATAAACCACAATCGACGTTGCGAAAAAGAATTATTTATTAAGCTATAAAATGAGATTAACAGATAAAAGATGTAATAAATTAGAAAAGAAAAGTTTAGGTGAACTTGAACTAGTAGAATAATTTATTTAACTATATTTTTAGTAATGACCCACAACTACCCCAAGTCATAGACTTGCGGGAAACAATAAACCGGAAAAACCCCGTTCCCGCACGATTGCATTTTGTAGTATGTTGGTTAAATAAGCTAATTTAGTTTTTAATCATTCAAAAATTAATTTCCTATTCCTTTCCAATAAATTGTTATACAAGATTTTTAGCATTTTAATTGTGATTTAATTAAAAGGTGCTATTTTTACTTAAAAATGATTAAAGACAAATAATAATTTTAATTGATATAGTATTATGAGAAAAAATATTGTGGCAGGAAACTGGAAAATGAATAAAACCCTGCCCGAATCGGTTTCTTTGGTAAAGGAAATAATTTCACTTTTAAATAAGGAAAATAGCTTGCAGGCTGAAGTTATTGTTGCTCCAACTTATGTTAGTTTATATGAGGTTAACAAGCTATTGAAGGGGAGCAAAATTAAATTATCTGCGCAAAATTCAGCTTCCGAGCATTCAGGCGCATATACAGGAGAAATTTCTGCGGAAATGATAAAAGCGGTTGGTTGCGATTATGTGATTTTAGGACACTCGGAAAGAAGAGCTTATTACGGAGAAAGAGATGCGATTCTTACACGTAAAGTTGAATTTGCTTTGAAAAATGAATTAGAAGTAATTTTTTGCATTGGCGAAAGATTGTTAGAAAGAGAAAAAGGTGAACATTTTAAAGTAGTTGAAGGCCAATTAAAAAATACGGTGTTTAATTTAAGCGAAAATGAATTTTCCAATATTATTATAGCATACGAACCTATATGGGCAATTGGGACAGGGGTTACTGCATCATCTGAGCAGGCACAAGAGATGCATGCTTTTATTAGAAAATTAATTACCGAAAACTACAATACTGATGTTGCTGATAATACTACTATTCTGTATGGTGGAAGTTGCAAGCCGTCAAATGCAGTTGAGCTTTTTAAAAATCCTGATGTGGATGGAGGATTAATTGGTGGTGCTGCTCTAAAAGCTGAAGATTTTGTTGCAATAATAAAATCTTTCTAATATTAATTTACTTTCGCTTTTATGAATTATATTGAATTATCTTTTATTATTACTCCTTTTTCTTCTAATACAAATGAAATTTTAACAGCTCGTTTAAGTATTTTAGATTATAATAGTTTTAAAGATACTTCAACCGGATTTATGGCTTATACAACCGTTGAAAAATTTAACGAATCTGAAATTAAAGGACTGATAGAGCAACTTAATTTTATAGATAAAAAAATTACTTATTCCTTTAAGGAAATTCAACAGCAAAACTGGAACCAGGAGTGGGAGCGAAATTTTGAACAAATTGTGATTGCTGATAAATGTGTTGTGTACGCACCTTTTCATACTAATGTTCCTAAATTGGATTATAATATTCTAATTGAACCCAAAATGGCTTTTGGCACCGGGCATCATGCAACTACTGCAATGATGATTGAACATTTGCTTGCATTAGATATTGCCGGCAAAAAAGTGCTTGACATGGGGAGTGGAACAGGCGTTCTGTCCATTTTAGCATCTTTAAAAAATGCTGAATTGGTATTTGCCGTGGATAATGATAAATGGGCATATAATAATTGTGTTGAAAATATTGAAAGGAATAATTGTGATAATATTATTGCTATTGAGGGCGATGTGAATTCCATTTCAAATGATATGTTTGATGTAATTCTATCAAATATAAACAGGAATACTTTAATTAATGATATTGATTTTTATGCAAATGTTTTAAATAGTCATGGCTTGCTTATTATGAGCGGATTTTATGTTGATGATATTCCTGCTGTTGAACAAAAAGCAAATGCTCAGGATTTATTTTTAAAAAAATACCTTGAGAAGGAGAATTGGGCCAGTGTTCTTTTTGCCGAGAAATAGAAACTCGGAATGTATTAGGATAAATAAAAAAGCTTTTCAAAATTTTGAAAAGCTTTTTTATTTCAATGATGTGGCTTATTTCAGTAAGCCTGTTTGTTCATTAAATTCATTAATTAATTCATCCCAACGGTCAACCTGATTAAACATAGTATGCCAAATTTCGTGGTCGTACCATAATTGGTTAAGGTCTGCAAGGTCTTTTTCCTGTTGTTCAATCCAGGTAAAATATTTTAAATTATGAACTGCTTTTTGGTCCATATATTTAAGTTCCTTCATGTTGTCTGTTTGTGTACCCAATAAACATTTTTCATAATCTTTTGCTGCTTGCAACTCACTGTAATCACCTCTTTCCTCATGTAGTTCAGCTATTCTTGATTGGTACATATCAGCCGAATCGGTAGCAATAGTTATAATAACATCATCTGAGTTATATTCATAATACTTTGCAGTTTTAATAGCAGAAAGTAAATTGCCAATTCCCGAAATTCCTATTAAATGCAAATTGTTAATTATTTCTTGTTCAACACCTAATGATTTAAGATAATCATGTCCTTCTTGTTCATTAAACAAACGTAAAAGCCGCATGCAGTCTTCATCGTCAATAGCAGTTACAGTATTTGTGTTATGCACATTGTGTATCCAAGGAATATGTTTGTCACCAATGCCTTCTATTCTATGCCCTCCAAACCCGTTTCTTAATATTGTTGGGCATTGTAAAGCTTCTGAAGCAACAACATTAATATGAGGATGTATTGTTCTTAAATAATCGCCTGCAGCAATAGTTCCGGCTGAACCGGTTGCAGAAACAAAAGAAGCTAAACGCCCTTTTAATGGTTTTACTTCATTATAAACTTCTTCAATTGCATGTCCGGTTGTATTGTAATGCCATGCTGCATTTCCAAATTCATCAAATTGATTAAAAATTACACATTCAGGGCGTGTTTTTCTTATCTCCCATACTTTGTCATAAATTTCTTTTACATTCGACTCGCATCCGGGGGTTGCAATTACCTCAGAACCAATCTGGTCGCGTAGCCATGTAAATCTTTCGGCACTCATTTCTTCAGGTAAAATAGCAACCGATTCAGTTCCCATCAATTTAGAATCAAAAGCGCCGCCTCGACAATAATTTCCGGTTGACGGCCATACAGCTTTGTGTTTTGTCGGGTCAAACTGCCCGGTTGTAATTACAGGAGCCAGGCATCCGTAAGCAGCACCAACTTTATGTGCTCCTGTTGGGAACCATTTGCCAATAAGTAATACTATTTTGGCATCAACGCCTGTAATGCTTTTTGGAAGTTCAATGTAGTTAACGCCTCCAAATAATCCACCAATCTCTTTTGGTTCGTTTTTCCATGTTATTCTAAATAAGTTAAGTGGGTTTAAATCCCAAAGTCCTATGTTTTTTAGTTTGTCTTTTATTTTTCCGGGAATTAGTTCCGGATTTCGTTGTTGTTTGAATGTAGGAAGGATAATTCCTCTTTCTTTAAATCGTGAAATAGCACTTTGCAATGTTTTTTCATCAACTACGGTATCAATTGGTTTAATCATTTTAATAAAAATTTATAGATTATTTACAGAACAAAATTATATTATATTGCAATATGTTAGGTAAAATACATTATAAAAAATGAATTAATAGATAAAAAATCTACAAAAAAATGATAAATTAGAATATAAAACTTATTTTTACTGTGATTATATTAAATAGAAGTAAATAATGCTATTATGTTGGTTGAATTAGATAAAATTGATAAGCAAATTTTGAATTTATTACAAAAAAATTCAAGAATTACTACAAAAGAAATTTCGGAAAAATTGGGTTTGACAAAAACACCTATTTACGAGAGAATAAAAAAACTGGAAAGAAAAGGGATAATAAAATCGTACTTTACTTTATTGGACCATAAAAAGATAGAGAAAAACTTGATTGTTTATATAAATGTTTTGTTAAGCCAACATACCAGAGAAGTGGTAAATGCATTTGTTGATAAGATAAATTCTTTTCCGGAAGTTATGGAGTGTTATTACATTTCTGGCAATGCCGATTTTTTATTAAAGGTTTATTGCAAAGATATGGATGATTATCATGAGTTTATTATGAATAAATTTTCCATAATTGGAAATGTAAATCAGTTTTATAGTTCTTTTGTTTTAGAGGAATCAAAGTATGAAGGTAGATTTTTGTTAGAATAAAAAAGGCTAATGAATAAAATTAGCTTCCATTCATCAGCCCGTGTTTTAATTCCGGTTATATCAAAAAATGAAGTATTTTAATTCATACTAAATTTTATAATTATTGGTATCCAATTGGCATTATTTCTTTTTTGGTAAATAGTTTGTTGAAAGATGCTCAATCTTATTTATTGATATAGCACTTTTTTCAAAAGGGACATTTATGACAGTAACTGTCCAGGTATCGCCAACCGACATAGCTTCTGGGGCATAAAAGGTTTGATACGAATTATTTAAATAAAGAGATATATAAGGTGTAACTTTTGTAGAACCGGACTGGTGGTTTGAAAAATAATATACTTTTAAAGTATATGCTCCATTGGCAGCACTGTAAATCCTTAATTGCTCAGATCCGTATGAGTTTCCATATGCATTTGTGTAGTCATATAAAACCGGATCGTCATATGAAAAATCTTCTATTCCCCAATCCGGATTTGTATTGTTATACCAGCAACTATCATTCGTATTATTATTTATCAAATGAATATCAAAATCACCTGCACTAATACTATAATAATCTGATTCCCAATTTAATTCAACATTAACAGATTGAATATTATTTAAATAAACTAATGTAGTTTCAAATAGTGACGAATTATTTGAATTATTTTCATCTTCTCCTATCCATACTTTAATATCATTTTTTGAAGTGTTCAATATAATATCCTGAGAGAACCAGCCTTTTGAAGTGTTCACTTTTATAATGTCGTTTTCATTTATTTGAATAGAAACTACAGTATCTAAATAATAGTTATAATTTTTTTTTGCATAACCTGTAAGTTTAATATTGCTTGAAGAAACAACCAAGTCTTGATAGGGGTATAAATATTGGCTATAACCAGTACTGTCGGTTATTTCTAAGTTATTGAAATAAAAATTGTTTACGTTATTATTAACGGGAGTTAATATTATATCAGAAGCAGTTACTGTTTCTCCTCCATTTACAGTTATATTACTTATTTTGCCTTCTATTAAGTTATATTCGTTTAAATAATCTTGAGCTTTTATGTTGTATGTTCCTTCAGGTATATTTAGCAGCGAATAATTACCTGCTGAATCAGTTATGGCAACAATTTGTGAAGTTTCTAACCAAACACTTACCAGATAAGGAGTATAATTATTAATACCTAACTCAGGGCTAATTTTAACTTTTCCTTTTATTGTTCCAAATTGTAAAGTATCGTTTTTGCTACAGCTATTAAAAAATACGAATACTATTAAAACTAAAACTATTTTTTTCATTTTTATGATTTTTAAATTGTTAGTAGTGATTTTTGTTTTTTAATTTTATTGTTAAGTGAAATATTTATCCATATTTGATTTATTTAAGTAAACGGTTTGAATATGGTGCGTACCGTATTTTGAAAAGATTATTTTTCGTGTTACGACAAACTTTATTTTCTACGATAATCTTCATAATTACAGCTAATTGGAGTATGCACTATGTTTTTTGTTGGGTTGGCTTTGTTTTTATGTTTTTGCAACCCATCTATTCTCTTAGTCATCTTCTTCATAGTAATACGAATAATCAATTCCTTTCATAAACATTTCGCGATCATTAATTTTGTTGGTTAAGGCATTTTTTAACAAATTTTTTAGAACATTGCTGTTTGTTGGGCTTTGCATCATTGCGTTCATATAATCTTTTTTGCTTATTTTGCTCCAGTCAACACATTTTTCCAGGCGTTTTTTTAATATCAAATCTAACCATATTCTTGTGCTTCTACCATTTCCTTCCATAAATGGGTGTGCGATGTTCATTTCTATATACTTATCTACAATTTCGTCAAATGTAGTTTCAGGCATTGCTTCTATTTGCTTCAATGTTTTGTCCAAAAAACGTGACACAGCAAATTGAAAACCGCCTTTTGAAAGGTTTTTTTGTCTAATTTGTCCGGCAAAATCATACAAACCACCAAACAAATAAGCGTGAATTTGTTGTAACCCTTGAGTTGTGCCAATTTCAATACTATTGATAAATGAACTTTCAAACAAGGCATACGCTTTTGTTTTACTTTTTCCGTCAATGCTTTCATCACTATACGTAAACCATTCAATAAATCGGTTTGCTTTTTTGCCAGGAAACTCTTTACCTAATGCAATAATTCCTTTGTAATCCAACATATCGGATAGACGCTTTTTGCCATCAGGTGCAATGAATTTCAACTGGGTAGTAGCACTAACCACTTGGCTGTTTTCTTTCTTCAACTTGGCTTTAAGGTATTTCCAATAATTGCGAGTTTTAGTATAGTCGTTTTGTCCGGTAAGCACAGCAACAATATCCAACACCGAGAACCACCATTTGGAGTTCTGTTCGTCCCAAACAGCACGTACTTCTCCGTCGTTAAAGAAACGTATGGATATTTTTTCCTTACTCATATTTTTATTTTCAAATTTGCCTTGTAATGTTGATATGTTTTTTTTTACAATGCCCTTTCAATTAGTTATTGTTTTTACCAAATGTAATAAACTTTCATATAGCTTCAAACCGGCAATTAAATTTAGCGTGTGTTGTGTGTTGAAAGTTGCTATTCTACAATCCTATAAAAAGCTATCGGCCCTTTAATTATAATCTTACAATCATTTTTGTCCTTTTCTAATATATTATTTGTCATTACAAAATGCAAATCAACAAATTCAATATTTAACGAATCCTGTGATTTTACTTCTCCAATCAGAAAAAATAAAAGGAATCCAATGATTATAAAATTATATCCACTTTTTTTCATTCTAGTACCAAATGTTTAACACACAATGGTGAGTATATGAGGCGTTGGGCGTTTTACTGCTCCAACTTTTCATTTTACTATGCCATTTGTTTATATTCATAATATTTTAATTTAGCCACTTATTGTCCAATGACTTATATACATTATTGGCAATAGTTTTTTATAATTTATATATGCAATAATCTTCATTTTCTAAAACCTTATTATACTGATTTAGCAAAATTTCAGTCCCAAAGCTTCTTTTTAAAATCACAATGTATTTAAGTCCCTTATCTTTTAAAGATTCAATAAATTTCTCATCTCGAATTTTCTCATTAGAATTAACCCACCCTTTTCTATGAGCAAAATACATTGGAGTTGGATAGTTGCCACTATTAATCATAATTAAATCACTCCGAAGCGATATACTATCAAGATCTTTTTCAAGATTTATTATTCGTTTATCTTTCTCTTTAATTGTAAAATCATGTAGTTGATTGGCAATACCTTCTATTGATATTGCAATAAGAATAATTAAAGCTATTTTGGGATACCTAATCTTTGATAAACCATATCCTGCAATGAGTGCCATTACCGGGACAAAAGGAATTACATAATAATTATGATGAGGGAATGTAAATCCTGCCTTGAATATAATAATAGAAAAACTTATAAAAGTTATTACAAACAATAAATAAATCTTCCAATCTTTCTTAATAATTGAAACGGCCAGACCATAGATAAAAGCAGCAAACCCAATAAATTTCAATGCAGTATTATAAAATCTACTAAGTGTTGCATTTAGATTTTGTACTATTTCGAAAAATCCTTGATCAAAACTTTTCCCCATAAAAAAGTGCCAAAATCCATATTTCTCAACAAGGTGTGGCACCCAGTAATAATACCATGCAATTATAGGAACTACCCCAATAAAAGAAACAATAATAAAAATTATCTTTCTTTTTATACTTATTTTTTTATCTATAAAAAATAGTACAAAAACAATTAGTAAATATCCTGACGGAAGTTTGGATAAAACTCCAAGTATCATTAAAATAACATAACCAGATAAATACAAGAAGTTATATTTTTTAGATGTTTTGTCTAAATAATTACTTCCAAAATATATCGCAGCTAATATTATTGACATGGAAAAAGTATCGGGCATAATCTTTCTGGAAAATTGGAACCAAATTGAAACAGCTAATATTATTGTAGAAAAAAATGCGGTTTTTTCTGTAAAATATTTGCGTATTAGTTTGTAAAATAACAACAGACCCATGCTGGATATTAGCAAGTTAATTAATCGTCCGTACCAGTGTTGATAACCAAAAACTTTTGCTACGATATATATTAAATAGTTAAGTAACGGAAATTCCATTCCTGTAATACCGGTTTTTTCACCGGCAATATCAATTCTCGGGAAAAATATATTGTTGTCAACTTCAAGAAAATTCCTTGAAACCATAGTTACTGTAGTCTGTCTCCAGTTATGTCCAACCTCTAATGGAGGATTGGTAATTCCTATCAATCGAATTATAAAGAATATAAGTATCCAGAATCGTATATCATTTAATGATTTTTTTGTATTCATTTACTTGCAGTTTTTAAATTATTGCCAACTTGTTTAGATAGTACATAAATTTAATGCTTATAAATTAGCAATACAATTCAGCAGCTCCTTCTAATAAAACTTTCATTTTAGCCACTTGTAACAAGCTGAACTCTTTTAATTTTTTGTCTTTTATTTGAATCTCTTCTGGTATAAATTCTTCATTATTAATTATAAATTGTATAGCATTATTTTCAAAAGTGTAATGATTGTTTTTTTTGGTTAAAGCTGATATTAAACTGCCTGTTTTGTAGTAAATAGTTTCTGATCTTTCCTTAATTTCAATCATATAGCAGTTGTCTTCTTGTTCAAAGCTTTCTTTGGTAAGGCAAAATCTTGGTTTTTCTTTATATGGTGCACCACCGGTAGGGCAAAAAGTTGTGCAATTGCCGCATTCATTACACCAGTCTGCAATATTTAAAATTTGAACGTTTTGTTTAATGCTAAATATTCCATCATCGTATAAGCTAATTTTATCATTGTTAATTATTTTCTTAAGGTGAATTTCCTGCGGGGCCACTTTATATGAATAATTTGAACGATTTGGGCAAACGGTTTCACAAATATTACATATTTCATCACAATACAAACAGCGTGAAGCTTCTTCAATTATTTGCTCTTTATTTAGGGTAAACGTAACTTGTTTAAACGATTTTCTCTCATTTAGTTTGGTTTCTTTTACTTCAACAGGCTTAATTCTTGTAGCCCTGTTAATTTGATGTTGCTTGTAGCTTATATTTTTATTTGGCCTGGTTTTTTGAATTTTGTAATTCAGATGTGCATTTTGTATAATTTCTTCAGCTGCTTTTCTTCCATCGGCAATTGCGTTTATGGCGGTTGAAGCCCCTCGAAAAGCATCTCCGCCAATAAATACATTCTTCATACGTGTTTGATAACTGTTTTCGCCTGTATGCAGTTGTGTTGTATTAACAAAGTCAATAGCTAAATCTTGCCCGATAGCAGGAATAATAGTGTCGAATTTTAACAAAAGCTCAGAGCCGGGAATTTTTTCAGGTTTTCGTCTTCCGTCTTTATCTTTTTCGCCCAACTTCATTTTAGTACAAGTAAGAAATAGAGTATTGCCAATCGTCTCAATTTTTTCAGGCGATACAAGTTCCATTATTTCAATTCCCTCTTCCATAACTGCCTTTATTTCACCAAGGTCGGCAGGCATTTGTGCTTTTGTTCGTCTATAAATAATAGTAACTTTTCCATTGTCTCCAACCAATCGGTATGCTGTTCGGGCAGCATCCATTGCTGAATTTCCCCCACCAATTATAGCAACGTTTTTACCAATATCTGTTGGCTTATTTTCTCTTGCTTTATAAAGCAGATGTAGGGGGTCAATTACTCCATGGCTGTCAATTCCATCGATATTTAAACGAGAAGCTTTTTGTGCACCGGCTGCAATAAAAATATAACTATTGCTTTCTTTTAAATTATTAAACAATTGCGTGTTAATACTTTGAGAATAGTGAATTTTTACTCCAAGTTTTTCAATTTGACTAATGTCTTTTTGAATAGCTTCATCGGTTAGCCGGAAAGAAGGTATAGCTCCCGAAACCATGCCTCCTGCTTTGTTTTTTGATTCATATACATCAACCTTAAAACCGGCAAGTGCTAAAAAATATGCACATGATAATCCTGAAGGGCCTGCACCTATTACCGCTACAGTTAAACCATTTAATTTTTGTTTTTCAGGGGTATGGTTATTATTTCCATTTTCTGAAATAAATCTTTTTATTTCCCTAATTAGTACAGGGCTGTCATAATTTATTCTGGTGCATTTTGTCTGACATAAATGGTCGCATACCATTCCGGTTACTGAAGGAAATGGATTGGTTCGCATAATAACTTTAAATGCTTCGTTAAATTTACCTTCTGAAGCATAATATATGTATTCCGGAATGTCCTGGTTTGTAGGGCATGTATCAACGCAAGGGGCCTGAATACAATCAAAATCAGATAATGTACGCTCTGTTTTAATAGAAGGTTCAATAAATCCTGTTTTTTTATATGCGGGATTTTTTAATACAGTTTCGGTGTAATTTGACAGATTTTCTAATGTTGCTATATTCAATTCATTTGAACTGCTTTTTGTTTTAATTAAGTCATTAATCGACTGTGCATTAAAAGTCTTAAAACCACTATTTAATTCATCAATATATTGTTTTATTCTTCCGTAGCCACCGGGTTTTAATAGGTCGCTACATACTGTTACCGGTGATAAATTACAACTTACTATATCAGAAATATTAAAACAGTCAGCTCCGGCAGAAAATGAAATGGAAAGTTCGCCATTAAATTCTTTTTGTAATTTATTTGATAAATTAATTGCAATGGGATGTAGAGCTCTTCCGCTCATGTACATCATTTCATTACTACGGTCGAAAATATCTTTATGATTTAAACTCTCTAACGTATTTGTTAGTTTCAGTCCAAAATATAAATCTTTGTTTTTGGCAAGTTTCCTTAATTCTTTAATTATTTCAATTGCTTCCGGATATTTAAGGTCGTGTTCAAAAGCCAGGTCAGGTATTTGTGTCTCAAAGCCAAGTTGTTGGTTTAAAATATTTCGTAATAAAGGAGCTCCCAATAATGTGGGGTTAAGTTTAATAGTTGTATGTAATTCTTTATTATTGATAAGGTATTTTCCAATTTCAAGAATTTCATATGGCGGGCAACCATGCATGGTTGATAAAGTGATATTGTTTGAAATCTGGTCGGGAATGGCTATGTTAACTATTTCAGGATAAATATTTGAAAGTTCATTTATTTTTTTTTCCTTCTCCGGTTTACAATTCTTCATTTTACTGAAAAACCACTCAATTTTCTCCGATTTAATACCTTCCAGATTATAACCTACGCTCATATTAAAAATAGTACCAATTTCATCCTCCCAACCTAAATAATGGTTTATAACATGAATAAGAATCCAGGCTGTAAGGTATTCGTCAAAACTTTCCTTTATTTTTAGTTCTTGCGACCATTCACAATTATAGCCTTCATCTTGCATATCAATACAAGGTTTTGAAACTTCTAATTCATCTAAAACCTGAACCGTTTTGAGTTCTATAAATCTTGCTCCGGCAAGCCATGCCGATATTATGTTCTGTGCTAACTGAGTGTGAGGCCCGGCAGCCACGCCAAGAGGCGTTCCCAGTACTTTTCCGTACCTGATAGAATTAAAAACCGATTTTTTTTCGGGTTTATAAAAGAGTTCGCTTTCAATACCAAATATACTCTTTCGGTTTTCATATTCATTAATGATTATAGTTAGTAATCCGGCTGCTGATATTTTATGAAATTTATCCGACATGTTAAACTTATTTATTCTATATTACAGTTAAACTAAAGCGGTTAAAGTTATTATTTTGTATTTTTAAAACAAAAATGTATAGCATCAACTAATTAATTTAGAATGGCTTAAAATATGGTATATTCTGCAATAATTTTGGCAGCAGGGAACAGCAAAAGAATGAATTTCCCGAAAGCGTTTTTAAAAGATAGAAACAACTATTCTTTTATAGCAAATCATATTAATAATTATAGGGCTATTGGTTGCAATGAAATAGTTGTGGTGGTTAATTCTAATGTTATTAATTATTGCAAGAATTTTGAACCTAATACATTCAACAACTGTATTGTTGTTACTAATAACAGATGGGACGAAGGCCGCTTTTATTCTGTAAAACTTGGTGTAAATGCCTTATCTGATACGGATGCTTGTTTTTTGCAAAATGTTGATAATCCATCAATAGGTGAGAGTGATTTAAAAAAAATCCTGACTGCATATAAAGATAATTGCTGGATAGCACCAGAATATGAAAAACAAACCGGCCATCCGGTTTTAATTAGTAATCAAATAATTCAGAAAATTCAGAAAACAGAGTCAAATAATTTTAAATTGAATGATTTTTTAAATACCTTTCAAAGAATAAAAATTGAGGTAAATTCAAAATATATTCATTTAAATATTAATACGTTAGAAGAATACAAGCGTTTTATAAATTAATTAAAAATTTTAGGAATGAAAAGTTTAAAAGGTACAAAAACGGAGCAAAATTTATTGAAGTCATTTGCCGGTGAGTCGCAAGCAAGAATGAGGTATGATTATTTTGCAAAACAAGCTAAAAAAGAAGGGTTGGAGCAAATTTCAGCAATATTTGCCGAGACTGCATTAAATGAAAAGGAGCATGCTAAAAGATTCTTTAAATTTCTTGAAGGAGGAATGGTTGAAATAACTGCTTCGTATCCGGCAGGTAAAATAGGTACCACATTAGATAATTTAAAAGCATCAGCTGAAGGAGAAAATGAAGAGTGGACACAACTTTATCCGGAATTTGCCAGAATAGCTGAAGAGGAGGGGTTTAAAGAAATTGCAGTTGCTTATAAAATGATTGCTAAGGTTGAAAAAGCGCACGAAGAAAGATATAAAAAGCTATATGAAAATATTGAAGCAGGAAGAGTGTTTGAGCGAAACGGGAAAGTAATATGGAAATGTAGAAATTGCGGATATATACATGAAGGTGAAAAAGCACCTAAAACATGTCCGGCTTGCTTACATCCACAGTCTTATTTTGAATTGAAAGAGAGCAATTATTAGAATGAGGACTTAGGAATTATTATACCGTGTCATGGTGAGTTCCATGCCAATAGTTCCAAAGCTTTTAATAATTTCAACAGCACGATTTATTCGGGGTGGTAAATTATCTTCTTCCTCTTTGTCCCAGTTGCCTAAAACATAGTCAATTTGTTGCCCCGGGTAAAAATCGTTTCCAATACCAAAACGTAAGCGTGCAAAATTTTGGTGGCCTAATGTTTGAATAATATGCGATAATCCGTTATGGCCGGCATCGCCACCTTTAGGTTTTAAACGCAACTTGCCAAAGGGCAAAGAAATATCATCGGTAACAACTAATAATTTATTTTCAGGGATTTTTGCTTTTTTTAACCAGTAATTTATTGCTTTTCCACTTAAATTCATGTAAGTGTTTGGTTTTATTAAAACAAACGTTCGTCCTTTAAACTTATATTCTGCTACAGAAGCGTAACGTTTGTCTGTAAAAAAAATATTGGACGACTCAGCCAGAGCGTCCAATATTTTAAAACCTATATTATGTCTTGTGTTTTTATAATTGTCACCAATGTTTCCCAGTCCTGTTATTAAATATTTCAAAACACAAAAATTGACTTTTAATAATTTTTTATTCAGATGGTTTTTCTTTGCTTTCAGATTCAGGAGCAGTACCTTCTGCAGCAGTTTCTTCTTCACCTTCTTCTTCACCTTCTTTAACAGTATCTTCTTCTAATTCCATTCCTTTAGCTGCAACACGTGGAGAAACAACTGATATTATCATTGACTGATGTGGGTCTAAAATTTCGATATTTTCTATATCTAATTCACCTACTTTTAGTGTTTTTCCAATATCAATATTTGTGATATCAATCTCAACATGGTCTAATAAATATTTGGGTAAAGCCATTATTTTCAAGGTACGTCTTTTTTGACGTAATTTACCTCCATTTTTAATACCAATAGAGCTGCCAACAAGCTTTATTGGCACATTTATGGTTACTTTTTTATCGTCAAAAATTTCTAAAAAATCAGCATGTAAAACTTCGTCGGTTACAGGATGAAACTGATGATCTTTTAAAATTGTAGTGTATTTTTTACCGTCAATATCTAATTTTGCAATATATGTATTTGGTGTATAAATAATATGTCGGAAATCATTTTTATGAATACTAAAATGAACATTTTCTTTTCCTCCATACAGTACACAGGGAATGAGGTTTTCTTTCCTTAGTTTTTTAGCATATTTGTTCCCTACATTTTCTCTGATATTTCCTTTTAATTCAATGGATTGCATTTTTAATATGTATTGTTGTGCTACTAAAAACCTATGCTTTGTTGCCGGTTTCCCATCACACGTTAGTAATTTATTTTTTTGAGCTGGCAAATATACTATATAATATTTATACTTCCATAAATTTTTTTACATTGTAAGTTCTGTAAATTCAAGATACAAGTGCAACGATATTTAAAAAAACTTTACCCGGTGTTTTATAATACGTTTTTTTCTATGTTTCCTGTTTTAAATAATAAAATTTGAACTAATAGATTTGTATTGATATCCTTTTTTTATTACATCAGAAAAAACATCAGCAACAGAAATTACTTTAATCTTATTACTTTTTTTATGATCAATAGGGATAGAATCGCTAACTACAACTTCAGTAATTTGTGAGTTGTTAATTCTGTCATATGCCGGCCCTGATAATACCGGGTGAGTGGCAATAACCCGAACTGTTAAAGCACCTTTTTTCATCATCATATCGGCTGCTTTTGTAATAGTTCCGGCAGTATCAATCATGTCGTCAAGAATAATAATGTTTTTTCCGCTAACGTCGCCAATTATAGTCATGTCGCCTATTTCATTTGCCTTTTTTCTTGATTTATGACAAATTACCATTTCTGAGTGGAAAAACTTTGCATATGCGTTAGTTCTTTTGGTTCCACCCATATCAGGTGCAGCAAGTACTAAATTTTTAAGATTTAAATTTTTTATATAAGGAACAAATATTGAAGATGCGTACAAATGGTCAACCGGAACATTGAAAAAACCTTGAATCTGATCGGCGTGTAAATCAAGGGTAATAACTCTTGAAACTCCTGCAGCTGATAAAAGGTCAGCTACCAGTTTTGAACCAATAGAAACTCGTGGCTTATCTTTACGGTCTTGTCGTGCAAATCCAAAATAAGGAATTACTGCCATTATTTTATATGCGGATGCTCTTTTAGCAGCATCTATCATTAATAATAATTCAAATAAATTATCGGTGGGTTGAAATGTTGATTGAACAATAATTACGTGTGCTCCCCGAACTGTTTCATCAAATGAGGGTTGAAACTCTCCGTCACTGAATTCCTGGATAGAAACTTTTCCTAATGTTGTTCCAAAAGATTCGGCAATTTTAGTGGCAATTTCTATTGATGCTCTGCCTGCAAATAATTTAATTGGCTTATCTGTCATGATTAAAATACAATAATTTGATTAAAAGGAAGAAGATTGATAAAAGCATGATTGTAAAATTCATTGCAAAAATATAAATTATTGTATTGCAAAACCGGAACTTAAATTAAATCAATTTACAATTTATTAACATTTTATTAATAATTTTTATTTAATTTATCAATGTAATTTAAAAGTTCTTCCTTTCCTGTTTTGTCAGGAGCCGATGTTATAAAGCTTTCAGGAAGTTTCTCCCAGGTTTTTAATAACTCATTTTTATAATGACTTATGTTTTTAGTTAGTTTGGTGCCTGAAAGTTTATCTGATTTGGTATATACAATGGCAAACGGAATTTCGTTTATGCCTAACCATTCCATAAATTCCAAATCATTTTTTTGAGGTTCATGCCTGGCATCTATCAATACAAAAAGGCAAACCAGGTTTTTTCTGGCCATTATATATTTTCGTATAAATAGTTCCCATTTCTTCCGGTCAGCTTTAGAGACTTTTGCATATCCATAACCCGGCAAGTCAACTAAGTACCATTGTTCATTTATTAAAAAATGATTTATTAATCGTGTTTTACCCGGTTTTACTGAAATTTTTGCCAGCTTATTTCTATAAGTAAGCATATTTATTAATGACGATTTTCCAACATTTGACCTTCCAACAAATGCATACTCTGGCTTATCGGTTTTTGGACATAATTCAGGCTTTGTGTTACTTATAATAAATTTTGCTGATTTTATTTTCATTTTGTATAAAAAAATTAAGCTTCTATATATATTTCTATAAGCTTTGATTCTTCGATTGGTTCCAGGACTAATTCGTCTATAATAGCTGGAATTAAGACAGTCTCGCCTTTTAATAAATCTGTTGGTTGTATATCTTTTCCGGTTAATTTAAGCTTTCCGTCAATACACATATAAATTTTGAATGAATCAATAGAATGAAATTCTTTAGTAATGGTTTTATCAATTTCTAAAATATTAGTTGTAAAGTAATTACATGCTATTAATTTAGAACTTGTGTTTTTTTCTGCTTTATAAGTGGTTTTATAGTTTTCATATAAATTAAAATCCATAGCTTCTAAGGCAAGTTCAGTATGTAGTTCACGTTCATTCCCATTATCATCTTTTCTGTTCCAATCATATATTCTGTATGTGATGTCAGAGGTTTGTTGAATTTCGGCTAGCAATATGCCTGAACCTATTGCATGAACTCTACCGGCAGGTAAAAAAAACACATCGCCACTTTTTACTTTTTCAACATTTAAAATATTTTTCAATGTATTATTGTTCAGATTTTCCAAATATGTTTTTTTGTCCATTTTTTTATTAAACCCGGAAATTAACTCAGCATTATTGTCAGCTTGAATAATATACCACATTTCAGTTTTCCCGTAAGCATTATGCTTTTTTCTTGCCATTTTATCATCAGGATGTACTTGTATAGAAAGTACGTCGTTCGCATCTATAAATTTAATAAGCAAAGGAAATTCTATTCCATATTTTAAGTAAATATTTTCACCAACAATATCGCCCATATAAATTTCTATAATTTCCTGCAGGGTGTTTCCTTTTAAAAAACCATTGCTAACAACAGATATATTATCTTCAATACCTGATATTTCCCAACTTTCGCCACAATTTGGCAATGGGGCGAAATTTTTATTTAGAATACTATTTATTTTATGCCCTCCCCATATTTTATCTTTGTAAATAGGCTCAAATTTTATAGGATATAATTTACTCATGAATTATTTTTTACATTGGTTATTTTGTAAAGAAAACAAACTTTTTATAAAAGAGGTTTTTTTGAAATGTTAAAAACGCAAATAAATAAATGATTATACTATTCTATTATTTTTTCTTTTTCATTTTTTTTACAATT
>JAADFW010000199.1 GCA_013152655.1 Chlorobiota bacterium | reverse complement strand
TTAGCATTTTCTGTAGCGTCATTGCTAAAATCTCAAAAATTAGGAACTAAAAACAAACAAACATCTATATCATTAGAATTTCCATTTATTGATAATAATTCTTGTTTAATTAGGTTAAATAAACATCGTAGTATTGATACTTTAGCAACTCTTAATATTGATAGCTTTACTCGTAGTATTTTAGATTTGAGAATTGGAGCGGAATTTCAAACAAATTATCAATTATTATCTACAGTTGGTGGAATTTTAAGAAAGTCCTCGGCAAAAAATGAAGTAGCTGTTACTGAATTTTTACATTCTTTTGATACTACTTCAAATGATTTGCAAAAAAACAATGGTTTTACACCTAATTTAATGATAATTAATGTTGACCCCAAAAATGAAGATTAATGCACAGGCATACAACAACGGCTATAAGCAATGCGGGCAAAAGTGATAAAATTGAAAATAATGAGTAAAAATAAACGACATAACGGTTTGAAAACGAAGTGCTGTGAAACCCGCACTGCTCATAGCCAAGTCCGTTAGCCACAATTTCCGCCGATCAAGATTAATTTATCAAGACAACGTCAAAAGAAGAATTGAAAACGAGTAAAAATTGATAGATTTGTATAAAGCAAAAAGTCATGATAATCAATAATAAAACTTGACGTTAGTCAATATTATGCATGGAGAAACTAAATGAATACATACAATTAGAGACAAAAAATGGATTCAAAATTTTAAAAGATTTCAGTCCATGGCACGGACCAGGAATAGTAAATTATGAAAAAAAATGCGTTGTATTAAATCAAAGATTTCTAAGAGGCCAAATAAAATCTTTTACCGAAAATGATTTAATTGGAGTTCTTTATCATGAAATAGGACATTTAAAATATTTTAATCAGCACCCAATATCAAAAAAAGATTTTACAGAGGATTATAAAACAAAATCAGAATATTTCGCATTTAAAAATTCATGTATAGAACTTTTTAAAATTGCAAATAGTGGTGATTGTGAACCTTTGAAAGCAATGTTTGAAAAGATTAAAAATAGGATAAAAAAAATACTAAATAATAATTTTGAAGATGAAAAAAAATCACAATCTCATATCAATGCTTTACTAAAATTATCAAAAAGCAAAGTATTTCTTGAATGTGACAAATATCTAAAATCTAATCAGACTTATGAACGTCAAAGAATTTATAAATGTAGTATTAATCAGTGAGATAAAAAAAATCCAGCAAGAGCATGGTCATCACTATCTTTCTTTTGGGTTAATATCACAAGGAATTGAGTTCTTAGGAGCATGCATTGATAATCATGAATTTCACGCAGGTGGCAAAAGTAGAACAAGATTTAATAAAGCGATAAAAGAATTATTTCCAAATGATTATCATCAATATGTTAAAAGAAGAACTGTCCCTTTTGATTTATATAGTAATTTGCGTTGTGGATTATTACATATTGTTGTTCCAGGTTCCGATATAGAATTAATTCAGGAATCAGAGATTAGCGATTTTGGAAATCATTTAGAGAAAAAAGAAATTCGAAATCGTATTCGATTAGTTTTAGTTTCTCAACAACTAATGTCGGATTTTGAAGATGCTTGCATTGAGATTATTAGAAGAATAAATAATAATCTAATCAATAATTAAAAAGTTTATCAGGATTTAATTTCTACATCACCATAAAATAATTTTTTAATCCTAATTATCATGAAAAAAGAAATAATAAAATACTATTCAGGAGATGTTCTCACACCTTTGGGTAGACCTCATTTAGTATTAGTAGGACAGGAATTTGATGACAAGATGATTGTTGAAAAGTATATACTTTTTGAAGAACTTAATGGAAATCAATCTCATATGGGAGAATTTGTAAAATCCCCGATACTTAAAGGATTTGCTGATGTTTTAGAATCATTCATGGAAAATCAAGGACTTGAACATGCAAAACACGCAATTTACTTTGAAGTTTTTAAGGAATGTGAAGCTGATAATACTCGCGATTACCTATACAGAGATATTGATATAAGATTAAGAGAAAGTAATGAGACTTCCTTTATTATGTATTTTGTGAGAAAAGCTCAAACTCAATTAAATTGGATTGCTAATTCTACTAATTCAACTATTTTGAAAAAGAAAATTGATTTTTATAAAAGTATTAGGATAACATTTGAGAAAATAGAATAATAACTGTGGCTAACAAAAAAATATAACCAATAGCGGGTTGAAGTGCAAAATGAAACGACAGAATTCTTAAAATATGCTATATTACAAGATGGAAAACAGTGCAAATCTAAACCGCTACAAGTTATATTTTGAGCGTTACACACAAGCATGAAAAGCTACTGAATAAACATTAACAAATACATGAAAACAATATTCTCAATCTGGATAAAACCAAAAAAGACTTTCGAATTTATAGCAACGCAAGATGAAGAAAAAAATGACAAAATTATTAACTGGTTATTTTTTATTATTTCAATGTCAGTTGGATTCTCAAATGTCGATGATATAAATAAATTATTGGACGGAAATTATTTCATTGGACTAATTATCGCAATGCTTGTTAGTGGATTAATGGGATTATTTCTTTTAAAACATATTTTTTCTCTAATATTTTGGGCATCAGGTAAAATATTTCAAGGAAAAGGGACAAAAAAAGAAATTCAATTAGTTATTGCATATTCACTTGTTCCTAATCTAGTACTCTTGCTTATTGGACTTATTTTGATTATTCCCGCAATTATTCTGGACAATTATGGATTAATAAGCTACCAACATCCGATTACGCATTTTATTCTCTGGATTTTCACACTCAGGATAATGATTTTTGGACTAGCTTATTTTAATAAATACTCATACGGATATTCTATATTGACAATTTTTATTCCACTTGCAATAGTGCAAGGACTGCTTTTGGGAATCAAATATTTATTAATGTAGAAAATGCCAGTGTGTAACACACGCTAAATTTAATTGCCGGTTTGAAGCTATCTGAAAGTTTATTACATTTGGTAAAACAATAACTAATTGAAAGGACATTGTAAGAAAACGGCAACTAAAATTTAGCGCAATCCGTTATGGCCAACAATAATAAAAACATTTGCACGCATATATTTAGGCTTGCGCAAGACTAAAATAAAACTACTTTGAAATATTTTTTTTCAAACAACCATTTCGCAATTAATGGACTATGGGAGTAATGCGGTATTTTTTTGTGAAGGCCGGGCTTTACGCACGAGCAATATGGATGTTACTCAACTTTACGGATGATTCTATAAATTTGGATATTTGATTATTCTATACATTAGCATCCCCCACAAAACCCACTGACTTTTTACAATATTGAA
>JAADFW010000198.1 GCA_013152655.1 Chlorobiota bacterium | reverse complement strand
AATTAGTTAAAGGATTGTTTAAATATTACAATACAACAGAAAACAGAATAAACTTATATTCTATTTTTATTGAAAAAGCAAGAGATATTGTAAAGGACAAAGGTTTTGTTTCATTTATTAACCCCAATTCAATACTTGTAAATTCTTCTTATAAAAAAATACGGACATTATTAATGTCTGAAATTACTAAAATCATTAAACTGCCTGATAATGTTTTTGTTGATGCAAAAGTAGAAACCATTATTTTTGAATATCGTAAAAATTATCAAACAGAATTTGTTGAAGTTATTATTTATCCAAAATCAGAAATTATAAATTTTGTTGATAATCTTAGAATTAGTAAAATTGATAAAAAAATATGGAAAGAAGATAAAAACAATAATTATAATATTTTTTTAACGATTGAACATAGTGAATTACTTAGTAAGATTAAAACACAATCTGCAAATGAATTAGGTAATATTTCTGATTTTTCTCTTGGAATTACACCATATGATAAATATCAAGGTCATTCAGAAGAAATTATAAAAAATAGAGCTTTTCATTCATTAACAAAAATAGATGATATTTATAAGCCTTTAATTGCAGGAGAAAACATTTTAAGATTTAATGTAACAAACAAGGTAAATGAATTTATTAAATATGGAGATTGGTTAGGTTCAATGCGAGAAGAACGTTTTTTTACCGAGCCAAGAATTATTGTTAGACAAATTGTTTCGGGAAAACCACCTCGCATTTATGCAGGATATAGTGAAGAAAGTTTGTATTTTACACAAATTGGTTTCTCTGTAATTCCCAAAGACAAAAAATCTATTAAATACTTGTTAACTTTAATCAACTCTAAATTACTAACATACTATCATAAATATTCTTTTTTGGATATTGAAAAAGACTTATTTCAAAAGATTTTAATTGCAAATTGTAAACAATTTCCAATAAAAGAAATATCACAAGAAGCACAGCAACCGTTTATCGAAAAAGCCGACAAAATGCTTGAATTAAACAAGCAATTACAAGAAAAGAAAACTAAGTTTTTAAACCGAGTAAAAGATAATTTTGAAATAGAAAAAATAAGCAAAAAATTAGATAATTTCTACGATTACGATTTTAAAACTTTTGTATCAGAACTTAAAAAACAAAAAGTAAAACTTTCACTCACACAACAAGACGAATGGGAAGAATATTTTAATGCCTACAAAACAGAAATAAACCAAATACAAGCCAATATAGATAAAACCGACAAAGAAATAGACCAAATGGTTTATAAACTCTACGAGCTTACCGAAGAAGAAATTAAAATTGTGGAGGAAAATGTGTGATGGGAATTGATATTACGATTAATTATACACAATTATTCAAAGAAAAAGTTCCTGATTTTAAGGAAGTTTCTAAAAACATTCCATCTATACAAATAATTAAGTTTTTATCTCTAATTAATAATGTTTTATGGAAAGATGGTTCATTAGACAGTCAGATTTCGTTATTAAAAATGTTTATTTCAAGAACAGATAAGAAATTCAAGAAACAAGTTTTGGATAATTTAACTATTGCCTTACTTAACAATTCACAAGACGGAAACGAGACTAATATATTTAATTCTGTTCATACAACAGACTATATTTTTTATGAATTAAATAATTTTAGAGAGTTAGAATATACTGATTTAACACCTGAGATTGAATTAAATTTATTAAAATCAATTTTTAGTTTTAATAAAACCCAAGACGAAATTTGGGAAAAAACACAAACCAAAGATGTTATAAATGAAGTAGATTTTTTTAGAAAGAATATGTGGCCTATTGTTTTTAAACAATTTACATTTTCGTATAAAAAAGATTTTTTCAATGAAAGCATAAAGGGTTTAGCATTATTAAATTATTTTGATAATAATGATGAACACAAAGTATATTCTAATAATTTTAAGAAAAAAATAAAAGGAAAAACATATTTACAATATATCGAAAATCACTTTAAATTTCTGATGTTTATTCTTACAGACGAAGAAAATCCTTTTAAAAATATAATATTCAAATTAGAAAACAACCATTTTTTAAGAGATTATTCGCTTGATATTGACATCTATAAAAAAGGAAATAAATTTGATGTAAATATTTTAAAAGATAAACCAATAATTGAAGTTTGGGAAAATCATTTTATGATTTTAAATTATAATTTTCTACAAAATAAACTTTTTGAAGGTCTTATTTTTGAGTTTTATAATAAATCAGGAATAAGCAAAAAATATAAAAACAAACCTGATTTCTTTAACGTTATTGGAAACAATGTTATCGAAAAAACTTTATTTAGAATTTTATTATCGTATATATTTAATTTAAAACATATAAAAATTGTTTTTGATAACGAAAACGGGTTTCCTGATGCTTATGTTCGTGTAAATAATAACATTTTTATTTTTGAAATCAAACACGCTTTTTTCCCAATTGATGCAATCACATCTTTTTCTTTTAAGAAAATAACATCGGTTATTGATGAAAAATATAATACAGCTAAAAAAGGGACAGGACAATTAATAAAATACATAAATGACGTTGATAGTTTTATTTATGAGAAAGAGTTAAAAACACAAACAAAGATAAAAAGTAGAAATTTTAATATATTCCCAATATTAATTTATACAGATCATCATTTTTCAGTTCCAAGTGTTGGTAAATATTTAGAAGAAGAGTTTGAAGCTAAGATTTCAAAAACAGATTTCAAAAACAGATTTAAGAAAGTTCATAAATTATCATTTATTAATTTAGATTTTTTTATTGAAAACTTAGATTTATTAAAAAACGAAAAAAACCTTAATATATTAATACAAAATTATCATTATAGTATAAATAAAATTCAAAAAAAATTAGATAAAACAAGAGATATTAACCTGCATTTTTCGGTAAATGACAACTTTGAAACTATCACAAAGGAATATATTCAAGAAAATCCTAAATTAAAGAAATATAAATACGAAGACAATATCAAACCTATTATAAATGGATTGAATTTAAATGCCAATTAATTATGCAACAAAATATAATCATATACAATACCGCAGACGGTAAAGCATCAGTAGCCTTATATGCAAAAGACGGTAATATTTGGATGAGCCAAAATCAGTTGGCAGAACTTTTTGCCACCTCTGTTCCAAACATCAGTATGCACATATCAAACATACTGAAAGAGGGCGAGTTAGAGCAAAATTCAGTTATTAAGGATTACTTAACAACTGCTTCTGACGGAAAAGAATATAATGTAACTTTTTTTTATTCTTTGGATATGATTTTGGCAATTGGTTTTAGAGTGCGAAGCAAACGAGGAACACAATTTAGAATTTGGGCAAATAAAAACCTTAAAGAATATATGGTTAAGGGTTTTGTAATGGACAATGAACGCCTAAAAAATCCCGATGGCAGACCAGATTATTTCGATGAGCTTTTAGAGAGAATACGAGATATTCGAGCATCTGAAAAGCGTTTTTATCAGAAAATAAAAGATTTATTGGCACTAAGTAGCGATTACGACCCAACCGATAAAGCAACACAAATGTTTTTTGCAGAAGTTCAAAACAAATTGCATTACGCTGTAACAGGAATGACAGCCGCCGAAATTATTGTTTCACGAGCAAATGCCGACAAATCGAATATGAATTTAACTTCGTGGAAAGGCTCGATTGTAAGAAAACAAGATATTTTTATTGCTAAAAATTACTTAACCGCAGACGAAATTGATACACTCAATAGATTAGTTACTATTTTCCTTGAAAGTGCAGAACTAAGAGCAAAAAACCGTATCGACATAACATTAGATTTTTGGCGAGAGAATGTAGATAAAATTTTAGATTTTCACGATAAGAAAATATTAACTCACGCAGGTTCTATCAGTAAAATTGAAATGGAAAATAAAGTAAGAGAAATTTATGCCGATTTCGATAAAAGACGAAAAGAATATGAAGCCCTAAAAGCTGATGAAGAAGATATTAAAGAATTGAAACAGATTGAAAACGAAATAAAAAAACTAAAAAAATGATAAGGAAATCCCACGCAACAGCCATACACATTTGCAATTCGCACGAGCCAACACTCAGTCCAAAAATTGCAAAAGAGTATGTCTTGCCAACGCACCGTAGAAACGAAACTTGTAGCAAAGAAATGACCGAATGCCAGTGCCTAACAACGTGTATAAGTAATGGCGGATAAGTGAAAAAAATAAAGAGAAATGATAAAATTTAACAGTTGTAAAAATATGAAATGTAGTGCTATAAACACCGCCACTACTCATACACACAGCCGTTGGCGGTAATTTAAGGAAATGTCTTTTCCTGAAATTGGTTGACTAAAAATTAGTCACTTTAAACAATTTCAGATGAAACAAAAAAAACAAAACAGTCGAAAAAAAAGTT
>JAADFW010000197.1 GCA_013152655.1 Chlorobiota bacterium | reverse complement strand
AAGAAATAATAACTAAAGAAAAGAAAATAAATCAAATGAATTATTGACCATTGGAAAAGATAATGCTAAGTATATTTTCCAATGGTCAATAATTCATTTGATTTATTTTCTTTTCTTTAGTTATTATTTCTTAGTAATCTACTCACTTTTCCAATTCAGCATCTATTTCATTAATTAGATCATTTATTTCATTTTTAATTTCATCAAGAATTGATTTTATTGAAGTAACATTCGTGGTTATTGTATTTTCAATATTAGTTAATTTTGATTTTATTTTTGAAAATTCATTTATTTTTTCAATTATTCTTTTTGATTTATCAAGAATTGCAGATTTATTGACCCCCTCTATTATTGACCCTTCAATTTTTGTCAAATATAATCTTGCCCATCTTAATGCAAACTCCAAATAATCACTACTTGTAATTATTTTATTGTTTTCGTAAAATCCAAAAGCATTAATGAAATTTGGTAACTGAGATTCATTTTTTGAAACGAATATCGAAAATTTTGTTCCTCTTAATTGCATCGCTTCATTTAAATAATTTGTTATATAACTTCTAGTAAGATTTTCTTTGTCTTCTACCTCAATTAATATTTCTATGCCTTCTTTAAAAGTATATTTAAAATCTCCCTTTTTTTTCTGTGTACCTTCTTCTGGAGTTTCCCCAATATACTCTACACTATCTTCTGTAATTTTTGCAATACTATTCAATTTTGATTCGATTTCATGCTCAAAAACAGCCCCTTTGGCAGAAGCTTTTGAAAGCATATCTTTTTCACCTTCCTTTTTGGAAATGACTTCTCTTAACTTAATAAGTTCATTATTAAAACTGTCAGTATGACGCTTTAAAATCTCATCAATGGATATTAATATTGGGGAATCAGCTCCAAATAGTTTTATAGTGTCTTCTTTTAATTTTTTTGCAAAAGTTCCCTCAATTCGATCATTTAATTGCTCATGAATATTTTTCTCGACTTCTTCAATTGATTTTTTCAATTTCCCCAAATATGATGTTTCTAATTCAGGATTAAAATTATCTTTAGCTGCTTTTATTTCATCAAGAATAAATGATGTTTTTTCAGATGATATTTTCCCTGCATTTTCTATCAACAATTTCGATTCACTTTTTACATTACTTAATAATGGTTTTATTTGTTCATTAAAATTAGATAAACGATCACGTAAAAAATCAACAGTTTTCTTCATGTATGAGCCATCTATATCCGGATTAAAATAATTATCCATTTTGGATTTAATCTTTTCCTCAATATCTTTTTCCAATTTATTTATTAAATGTTCAAATTGATCTGTCATTCCTTTTAATTCATTTTTGACAAATTCAACATCTCGAGAGGACTGTACTCTTTCCCAAACAGCAACTCCAATGGAAAGAATTTTTTCGATAACTACACATTTATCATTTCCATTCTTTATTTCATTCTGAATGAAATTAATGATCTCATCATCGCTAATTTGACAATTGATTGTATAATTCATAACGACACCTAAAATTAATTTTTAAATTATTTTATTGATATCCCTTTCAAAACTCCCTCAATCCATCTATTTCTTTCATAATTCTGTCTGTTTCTGTCAGGGCAACTATTGTGTATCTGTTGTAGCGCATAGGGGAATCGAACCCCTGTTACCGGCGTGAGAGGCCAGCGTCCTAACCGCTAGACGAATGCGCCATTTATTATAATTTCAATAAAAATGAGTACAAAAATAATAAAATTTTGTTTCTATTTCAATTTTGTTTTCAATACTTTTTACTTTGAAGCGATTAATACCCGTTGTTTGAAAATTAAAATAATTGCAATTTATCAAAAACGAGTAAAAATTGTTTGATATTTGACATTTAGACAGTATATTTGAAAAATAATGATAAAAACTATTAAAATATTACTTTCTTTGTTTAGCTTTGTAATTATTACTTTGCTTTTCACTTATTGTAATTCGGCTTCCGATAAGAATGAAAATACTGATATAATTACTATTGGAACATTCAATATCCAATGGTTGGGTGATGGGATTAATGATTTGAATCCGAGAACTGAAGCCGATTACAGAGAAATAGCCGATATTATCAAACAAACAAATGCAGATATTTTAGCTCTTGAAGAAATTGAAAATAATAAAGCAGTTGAAAAATTAACTAATTATCTTGATAATTTCTCATATTTTGTAAGTGATAAATCAGGCAATCAAAATGTTGCAATTCTATATAAAAATTATATTGAAATTAGTAATATTCAAGAATATATGCCTCTTGCAGTTGTTGAACATAAAACCAGACCGGCTTTGACTTTCGATTGTAAATTCAAAAATTTCGATTGGAAAATGATGGTAGTTCATTTAAAATCAACTTCTCATTATGATAGTACTGAATATCTGAAACAAAAAAGTCGAGAAATTAGGTCTGAGCAAGCGGAAATAATTGATAATTGGGTCGATTCGGTCTTATCACTCAATCTGGAAAAAGATATTATTGTTACAGGTGATTTTAACGATTATCCTTTAAGAAAAACTAATGCTACTTTAACTCCTTTGACTTCCGACCCGAATTTGACGTTTTTATCACAAAATTTAGTCAGTTGTAAATTTAGTTATTTGAAAACAATAGATCAAATTGTCATTAGCACTTCGGCATTAAGCAGATATATTGATAATTCCATTCGTGAATATGATTTTTATAGCACTCTGCCCAAAAATAAAGCTGAGAAAATATCTGACCATTGTCCCGTTGTTGCAACTTTTAATGTTAAAAAAGCAGATAATGATTAATAATAAATTATAGTATATTGCGTTATATTGAAATTGTTTTATAAATTAGAAAAAAACAGATTATTAATAAATTAATAAGGTGAAAAAATGACTGCAAAAATTGTAATTGAAGAAATGAAAGATTATGTAATATTACACTTACAAGGAGATTTTAACGGACCCGAAGAAATGGATGCTCTTTATGATGCCTTCAAAAAATTAGTGAATTAGTGGCAAACATTCTTTGAAAACAATATAAAAAACCCTCTTCCACAGTTGTAAGAGGGTGTTTTGTATAATATCACATATATATTTTACAATGGGGCAAGCCCCATAGCTTGCCTTTTTTGCTTTTTTTTAAAGTTTTTTGGCTTTTAATTTAGAACAGTTCTTTCGGCGTCGTCTTTATCTTTATGAATATCGAATGCTAAGTTTAATTTTGTAATTTTAAATAAATTATCCAAATAATCGCTTGTATTGTAAAGCACAACTTTGCCACCGACTTTTTTTATCATTGAATTACCGGATAGTAAAGTACCGATAGAGCCGGAATTCAAAAATACCACTTCTTTCATATCAATTAATACTTTGATATTT
>JAADFW010000196.1 GCA_013152655.1 Chlorobiota bacterium | reverse complement strand
TAAGGTTTTTATTTGCCCAAATTCTAAATTGTGTTCCTCGTTTGCTTCGCACTCTAAAACCAATTGCCAAAATCATATCCAAAGAATAAAATGTAACATTATATTCTTTGCCGTCAGAGGCAGTTGTTAAGTAATTCTTAATAACTGCATTTTGCTCTAACTCCTTCTTTCAGTATGTTTGATATGTGTGCATACTGATGTTTGGAACAGAGGTGGCAAAAAGTTCTGCCAACTGATTTTGGCTCATCCAAATATTACCATCTTGGGCATATAATGCTACGGATGCTTTACCGTCTGCGGTATTGTATATGATTATGTTTTGTTGGTTGTTTCCCTTCATATCGATTATTTAGTATTATCCAAAGCTTCTGACAAAAACAAATATACTCCTACTAAATTTAGTATTGTAAGAAGACTAAAAATTATAAAAAATGAATAAGTAATAATATAGTTAGATTTAACAAGATTAATAAAAGGGATTCCTATCAAAGAACTGATAATTAAAAAGAAACTATAAACTGTTAATTGCTTGACTCTATTAATTAGTCTTTTTTATTCAGTTCAATTAAACAAACTTTATCTACAATTTTTCTTAATCTTTCAACTGCATTTTTATTATCACTTTCTCTTTCATCACATATTTTATACATAATAGCAGAAATATTGTCAAAATGTTATGATAAATCTTTTGTTTTAATAAAACTTCCTTTTATAATTTTATTAAAGTTTATGGGTTGATAATTATTAATTGTTTTTTCAATTACAAAGACAACTGTTTTTATACTCACATTTGACCGTATAAAACAATATCAAAGTTAAGTATTTCATAACAATATAGCCAGAACATATTTCAATTAAAATCATTTATAACTAATTTATAATTTATTAAGAGATACAATAAAAATATTAAAATTACATTTGCATTCCAATTTTAAAACCTTAAATATGGATAAGAAACTATTGGCTAAAATGATTGATAATTCAATGCTTCAACCCACTTTTACCGATGAAGAAATTATTGAAAAATGTAAAATTGCCGATAAATATAAAGTTGCCACAGTTTGCGTACGTCCATGTGATGTAAAAACTGCTACATATATTTTAAAAAATAGTAGCGTACAAGTTAGTACTGTTATTGGTTTTCCGCACGGAACAACTTCTACCCATACAAAACTGGAAGAAAGCAAAGAAGCAATTGCCAATGGTGCAGTTGAACTGGATGTGGTTTTAAACATAGGAAAAATGAAATCGGGTGATTATGTTTTTGTTGAAAACGAGTTGAGTTTAATTACCGATTATGCTCAATCAAAAAATGTAAAAATAAAAATCATTTTTGAGAACTGCTATCTTACAGAGAATGAAATAATTAAAGCTTGTGAAATTTGCAGCAACATTAAAGTAAATTGGGTAAAAACATCAACCGGTTTTGGAACTTATGGAGCTACTGAAAAAGATGTACAAATTATGATAAATAATGTAAGTAATGGTGTAGAAGTAAAAGCCTCGGGAGGAATTAGCAGTCTTGAAAAAGCCCTGAAAATGGTAGAGCTGGGTTGTACCCGTTTTGGTGCCAGCGATTTGGACAGTATTTTAGGAGAATAATTTATGCTAAATTATCCGGTTTAAAAATTTCTTCTTGGCCGTTGTTGAGTTCCGCCACCCTGTCCTTTAATCTGTTTTAATAAAAACTGCTTAAACTGATTTTCGGCCTGATAAAGTTTTAGTATTTTTTCAATAGGTAGAACTGTTTTATACTTCTCATTGTATTTTTTCAATAATTCTGCTTCCTGTACTTGCACATTTACAAAACCG
Source organism: Chlorobiota bacterium (assembly GCA_013152655.1). Classification (GTDB taxonomy): domain Bacteria; phylum Bacteroidota; class Bacteroidia; order Bacteroidales; family B39-G9; genus JAADFW01. Next base: position 1,552 of record JAADFW010000196.1, on the reverse strand, counting down.
TCAACAATTACTTCTAATTCCTCGGTAGTTAAACTGTTCTTTTCTTCTCTATATTTTAGCATAAATGCTTTCTTTTGATTTAAAAGATCTTGTTTTTCAACCTGGTACTGATTATAAACTGGCCAAAATTGTTGTGCTTCTTTCGGAGTAAGGTTTAGCCTGTTGGTTATATACCCTACTTTTTGTGCTTCAATCTTTTCTTTTCTGTCTGCTCCAATTTGCCCGTAAATTGAAAAAGTAATTGAAAGTAAGATAATTAATACTATAGAATATTTAAGTAGTCTCATCTCTTAGTTTTTTTATAATTCATCTAATATGGTTGAATAATCAACATTTTCAATAATATAATTTATAACAGCTTCAGTATTTTCATCATTTTCAGAAACATAGCTTTTAGAATTTTCTGCACTTATCTCATCAATCAACATATCTTCATTAATATCAAAATATTCAAGGTCAGAAACTTCAATGTTTTGATATGCTAATTGTGTTTGATTTGCCTGCTTTTTAAAATGAGAAATAGTGAAAGGTAAAATAATTAGAGTTATCAGGATTAATGAAAAACTTATTATAAATGCGGGTTTTTTTATCAAAAAATATATATAACCGGATTGCTTTTTTTGCAGGATAATTCTTTCCTGAATTTTTGAAGGTAAATCTTCAAAATAATTATCGGGTACTTTAAAGGAATTTTCCTTTTTAATGTTTGATAATTCAGGTGCTATGTTTTTAAAATCATCCATAAATTTTTTTATTTCTCAATTTGTTTGACTATTTAAATTTATAAAAGTTTAATGGCAAGTTACTATTTTTCATTTTTATTATTCGTTTTTTAGACAATTTTCAATTTTCTTTATAGCATGATGATAAGAAGCTTTTAAAGCCCCAACCGAAGTATCAAGAATATTAGAAATTTCTTCATACTTCATTTCATCAAAATATTTCATATTAAAAACTATTCTTTGTTTTTCGGGTAAAGTTAAAATTGCTTTTTGCAACTTCAACTGAATTTCATCGCCACTATAAAAACTATCGCTCTCTAATGAATTAGCCAACTGGTATTCTACATCTATCAAAGGCAAAAAGAACCTTCTCTTTTTCTTCCTTAAAAAAGTAATTGCTTCGTTAGTTGAAATTCTGAATAACCATGTATATAGTTGTGAATTTTCCTTAAAATTATTTAATCCTTTAAAAACCTTTATAAAAGTATCTTGCAAAACATCGTTGGTATCGTCGTGCGATATTACAATTTTACGAATATGCCAATACAAGCGTTTCTGGTACTTATTTACAATTAGATTAAAAGCAAAATTACTTCTATTCTCATCCTTAAACATTTCCAGCAATTCATTATCGCTATAATCAGGCATTTACTAATTTGATTGTTTTAAAGTTAATTAGCAAAAAATAGCATCATAAACCTTAAAAAAGACACATCACACACTCTCACTCACACTCTCACTCTCACTCACACCACAATTCACAATTCACAATTCACTATTCACTATTCACTATTCACTATTCACTATTCACTATTCACAATTCACTATTC
>JAADFW010000195.1 GCA_013152655.1 Chlorobiota bacterium | reverse complement strand
ACCAAAGCAAAACTTTCTTAATTTTGGAGCGATAACCAGCCTTCCTGAGAAAAACCATCTCAACAAGACTTCAAAAGAATATAACGTTGAATACAACAACACACATTCCTTTCTCTCTTACAAAGCACAACAGAAGTACCTCTTTCCGGTTTTTAATAAATATCAGGCACAGAAGCAAAGATAAAAGACAAAATAGTGTGTTTAACAATCTATTAATGGGATAAACAGTATAAAATAGGCGGATAAAAGGAGTTGGCATTTATTTAGGAAAAAAGAAACATTAGGAAATGAAAAAACAAATATTTGATATTATAGTTATCATAAATCGCAGTTTTGTTAACATCTCTGTTATACTTCAATTTACTTGAAAAATCAGCTAAATTTATGTTTGTACCTATTTTGGCATTTTACTTTATAGGTCAATATTCGGAACGTAAATTTAAATAATAATAAAATCTCTCGCAGTTGTGAGAGATTTGAAGAATTTTGATTTCTCTCACTCTTGTGAGAGAATTTGAGTAAATTTGAGCATGAATAAAATATCAGCATATAATAATTTCTTCAAAGAAATAATCGACACGATTAATTCAGCAAGGTATCAAGCATTCAAGTCGTTGAACAAATACCATATTGGTCAGAATTTTGAAATAGGTAAAATCATTGTAGAAAATCAAGAAATAAATAAATGGGGGCAATCAATTGTTGATACCTTATCGAAAGACATTAACAAACAAATAGATGGAGTAAAAGGTTATTCGCCTCAGAATCTTTGGAGAATGAGACAATTCTATCTTGAATATGAAAGTGAACCAGAGTTGTTAGAATTGGCATTGAAAATTCCCTGGGGACAAAATATGCTTATTATTCATCAATTAAAAGACAAAAAAGAAAGGAAATATTACTTACAAGCAACTGAGCAATTAGGATGGAGTAGAGCCGTTCTACTTAATCAGATAAAAGCAAATGCATATCAGCATCATTTGACAGATAAAAAAATGAGTAATTTTGAAAACGCCCTTCCCGTCCACCTGTCAGAGCAAGCAAATGAAGCATTAAAAAGCGAGTATAATCTTGATTTTCTAGGAATTACAAAACCTGTCTTGGAGAAGGAACTAGAAAACAGACTTATTGAAAATATCAGAGACCTGCTTTTAGAACTTGGATACGGTTTTAGTTTTATTGGAAATCAGTACAGATTAAAACTTAACCAAAAAGAATATGCTATTGACTTATTATTCTACCACCGAATATTGAAATGTTTAGTTGCAATTGAATTAAAAATCGTTGAATTTGAGCCAGAATTTGCCGGGAAAATGAATTTTTATCTTGAACTACTTGACGAACAAGAAAAGCAACCAGACGATAATCCTTCAATCGGAATTATTCTATGCCCGGTAAAAGACAACATTGAAGTTGAATACGCTTTAAGAACAAGCAATAAACCAATAGGAGTAGCAGAATACAAATTAACACATAAACTGCCAGAGAAATTAAAAGGTAAAGTGCCGACTTCAAGAGAATTAAAACAAATGCTAATAAAGGCTATACATAATGCGGGCGACATTGACAAATAAAGAGATTGTGCAAGTAAAAAAATTTAGTGGTAAATTGAAAGTTAAATGCTTCGTAATCCCGCGCTACGCATAGCCCTGTCCGTAGGGCATTAAAATAAACCACAAATTGAAAAATGATAGGATTAAAGAATTTGCAGTTAGGACACTTTTTAAAACAAGATTTGTGGGATTTGGCAAAAGAATTACTTGACTACCAAATCAATGATAAATCTAAATACAAAACTTATAATACACTGAATTTCTATTACTTTGACTTAATAAAATCGAAAACAACTCGATTGAGTCAAAAATCTTACTATAACGATAGAATCTCAAATAATCTATTTTATGGATTAGAAAGGGAGTTTTATTTTCATAAATATACTGTTCCAAAAACTGGAATAGGTTTAAGAAATTATAGTTTTTTCAGTTATCCTATGCAACAAATGATGTATGCGTTTGGATTATATTTTTTAAGAATTTCACAGCAATTTATTATTGATAATAAAAAGTCGAAAATCAAATCATTTTATGGTGGAGATCTGAAATTCAATAACGATACAAAACGTCTCGTATTAAATAAGAATACAACTTTGTATTACAAACATTACAATAGTTTTAAATCTGAACTTGTTAAGGAAACGAAAACCCCAGAAAATAAAGTATTTATAAGGCTTGATATTCAAAACTATTTTGATAATGTCAGTATAAGCAAATTATTAAACCTTCTTCAAAAAAACATAAAACCAAGTGAGCAAAGGATTTATAACTTTGATTCTTCAACAATAGAGCAAATTGAATTTTTTTATAGATTCTTAGGAAATGGTATTGATAATATACCCCAATCTGACAACAATATCATCTCGAATTTCATCAGTCATCTATATTTATTATTTGGCGACTTGATTATTGAAGATTCTATAAATGAACTTAATAATGAATATGACATCATAAATAACTACAAAATCATTAGATATGTTGATGATATTTATATTTCTATTGATTTTAAAGAAATGACAATTTTTGACCTTGATTATGATGAGGATACAAGAAACGGCTTTATCTATCAACTATTAAATAGAATTTCAGATGAATTTTATAAGGAATTAAACTTACGTTTTAATGGGAAAGCAGAACTATTCAGGATAAATAGTGAAGATGAACGAAAAAAATTATTGGACTTAATTAAAAAAGTTTCTGAGGATTATCCAGATGCTGAATCAGATAACACATTATCAGTGCCAGATAAAGTAAATCGTTTATTAGGGTTGATAGACCAAATTAAATCACGGGATGTATCCCAAGTTTACAAAGACTTATCCAAACAAGAGGGTGAAACTCTAAAAGATGTTTATGATAAATCAGTATTAGGTTTACTTTCTAAACCTGAAAACATCCAAAGGTTAGAGGAAAAATTTAGAGATTTTAATTTTGACTTGCTAAGGGTATATCCACAACCACTAATTATATTAATAACACTCTGTCCAACAGCAAAAAAGAGGTTAGATAGCTATTTAACAAATAAGCAAAACCTTACGACTTTTGATAGAGGATTACTCGTAATTCTTCTTTGTCAATCAGGTTTTACCAATAATGCTTTGTTTGAAAAATTGAAATCTAATGAACAGTTAAAACCAATCTTTGGCTTTGACACTTCGCTGAATTCTAAACTCGGCACTGGTACCATTAACGGAGATGCGGGCGCAGATGGGGAAGGTCCCATCTTTTAGTTTTTTTGTTCTCCTGATGTAAAACAGGATTTTAAATGTTGCTCTTTCCATAGCATTAAATTTAGATTAACAAAATTATATGAACTATGCAAAAGAGCCCAATGCAAAGTGCTACATATCA
>JAADFW010000194.1:359-3767 GCA_013152655.1 Chlorobiota bacterium | reverse complement strand
GTTAGTTTTAATGGTGAATTATCATTTAACCCTTGTGCATAACGCTCAAAATAAATTTCTGTAGCGGTTAAAACTTGCACTTTCCTTTCAAACTACAAGATAGTCTATTTTAAGAATTCTGCACTATCAATTTGATATTCAACCCGCTATTGAATTTATTTTTTTGTTATGCAAAGTTTAATTACTTTCTTTCAATAGTTCTTCTAAATAATTTATTTCTTCATTTTCTCCAAATCTATCTATTAAGCCATCAACCAGCTTATCAGCAGTATTACAATTTTCAGAATTTTCAACACAATCTAAAACATAAACTTTAGCATTTGCAAAATTAATTCGATAGTCATTATGATCTATTTTATAAGCTTCATAAAATTGAATCTTTGCATTTTTAAAATTCCGTCTATCTAACCATTTATATCCATCATTTAAAAAATATAGTATCGTTTCTTCTTTTTGATTTTTTATCTCATCAATCTTATTTAATCTTTCAGTCTCTTCTAATAATCTATCTTCAGTATATTTATTCAATCCATTTTTAACTAATATATATGAAATAATTAAAACAGGAATTAAAATTATTGCAGTCAAAATTGCAACTCTTTTTCTATCATTTTTTGCTTTTCTTTGAATGTCCTTTTTTATTATTTTTAAATCCTTGTCTGATACTTTTTTAAAAACTAAAGGAGAGTTTTTTTTGTGAATTATGAATTTATTTTCTTTCCAGGAATCAAATGCTCTTTTTTTCGCTCTTGCATTATTCTTAAGCGAAACTATCATTGCCATCACTGTTCCTGCTGAGCTCATTTTCTTAGTTTAATTACTATTTCTGTTGTTCAATCCTAAATTTTGCATAACGATGGCAATAAATTTTGGTGGGCTTTTTACCCACCTTATTTTCAAGTAACTAAGCAGTAAATGTAATAATATTCCGTTTCAAATACCACTTCCTGCCCACTTGAATTTATTGCGTGTTGGCTGCTGGTGTTTTATTCATTAGTATTTCATAGATTATTTTTGCTGTATCTTTTGATTTTAAATCTGTTGTATCTATTTGAAATTCCTGCTTATGTTTAAATTTTAATGTGTCTTCATTTAGTTTTTTGCTGATTATTAAATCTTTGAATTTATCATCAGTTCTCAATTCTAAACGTTTTTCAATTTCATTTTCATCTATAAAAAATCCAAATATTGCAATATTCCAATCCTTTTTCAATGATTTTAAATTCTCATAATACGAATTTATTTTATCTCCGCTAAATGTGTCAATTATAATTACCGGCTTGTATCCCATTTTATAGAAATCATATGATAATCTTGTTGATACATTGAGAATACTAATATGTTCTGTTTGATTCGTCCAATCAACGGAGATAACCATTGAACGAAGAGTATCAATTTCAATTCTTACACCTTTGGGAAAAAACTTTGTTAATTCTTTGGCTGTTAAAGATTTTCCCGATGCTGGAGCACCTTTTATGATTATTACGTCTATTTCTGGGGAATGCATTAATTATAGATTATTTCAGGTACATTACAAGATAATTGCTTACAAGAAAAGTTGCATGTTTTCATAATTTTTGAAACTTCTGTTGAACGTTTTTTACAAAGAATTTGAATAATATCCTCTTTTGAGATATTACCCAAAGGCTCTTTAGCCAGTGGAATTTTATGATGGTCAAAGCACTTAACTACATCGCCATTAGGATAAATGCAAATGTTCTTGCGAGCAGCACAAGCAAAACCATTTGTTTTTTCGTTTTTTGTTTTTACATTATTCCAAACACCTCCAAAATCCATATAAGGCTGCGTAACATGTTTTATCTCTAGTTCTTTGGAAAAAGCCTTAATTTGAGGTATGTCTGAAATTGATTCATCTGCTAATACTGATTGAATTTGTAAGTTTTTTCCTAAAATCTTTTTTGAAAGATTGATATTTTCCATCACTTTTTCATAACTATTCTTGCCTCGAAAATCAATCCACTTATCTTTCTCAAGAGTATCTATTGAAATTACTAAGATGTGGTCAAGTTCTGCATATTTCTTTAAAAAATCTTCTGTGATTAATACCCCATTAGTAACTGTAATTAGTTGAATTTCATATTTTCGTGATTCATCTGCAATTTTGAGTACATCATTCAAGAATAATAATGGTTCTCCACCAGTTAATGTAACTTGGTACAAGTTCTCATGTAGAGTTTTCAGGCAATTGATAAATATTGAAATGTCAATATGTTCGTTTTCAGGTTCAGGATTTTTCCAAATCCCGCATTTAGCACATCTTTCATTACATCGCTTAGTAATCATGTATATTAACTCATTACCTTTAACTCCATAAAATCTGCGAATTGGCGTTTTATACCATCTATAAATACTCCATTCAATTGTCTTTAAAATTAATAGCGGTAAAATCAATAGCTTGTTATCAATCCTTTTTGCAAAAGGTTTAATTTCGCCCATATAGTCATTTATTACATAGGTAAAACTTGGCTGATTAGCACGTCTTCTATATATTAAACTCATATGCGTTTCCTGAATAAATTGATTCCGAATAGTCCCAAAGCAATACTGTATGACCTTCATACAATGTTGCACTTGAACTTTTATATTTCTTAAATAATTTTACAAATCTTTTAAAACCGGTCAAAGTATTTCGGTAGCCATAGTCATGCCATAGTTTTGCCTTTGGACAAAACCCTATTTTATATTTACTTCTCAATCTTAAACATAAGTCAACATCTTCACCCGCAGCTGTAGGAAATCTTTCATCAAAGTAAAATTGATTTGCAACAAATGATTTCATCCCAAAATTCAGAGAAGGCATATACCATAACTCTTTTCGATGAGGCAATAACCACTTTCCATTTAGAGTTCCATTTATATCATGATAATAGTCAAACAATGTTTTACCATATGAATAAGTCATGCCACCAACGGCGCCAAATTCAGTGTTATGTAAAAATGAAGTCATTTGCTCATTCCATTGATTATCTAATATACAATCATGGTCTGTAAAAAATAAATATTGAGCTTCTTGTAAAAGAGCCATTTCAATAGCAATATTTCTAGCTTTTGCTGGTCCTCCATTTTCAGATAGTTTTTTGTATTCTATAAAGTCAAAATCCAACGTATAATCCATTGGGCTTGAATCGTCAATAACATAAACTTTATCAAATTGCTGTGTCTGTTTTTGAACACTAATCAATAATCTATTTAAGCAGTCAATATCCCATTTTGTTTTTATGTAACAGGGTATTATTAAAACACTCATAATCTTTTCTCTATTTTTAATGTTTTCTCATGTTCGTAAGGGTTCTTACGTCGAGTAGGCAAAGGGAATTTCACCCTAAGCCTCTCACAGAACCGTACGTGATAGTCTCCCATCATACGGCTCTTCAGTTAATACCCTCA
>JAADFW010000194.1:0-336 GCA_013152655.1 Chlorobiota bacterium | reverse complement strand
CCCATTTTCATGGTTGCTAATTTAACAAAAATATTAAGCTGCTACCCCCTTCGCTCCATTTCCATTACAGAAACTTCATCACTACTACGAAATAGTCCGCCATCTTGTAAAGTTTCGGTATTCAGCCTCACAAGTGTTTACCCTGCTTGTGCATTTCCCTTTTCAGCTTTACAAGACTTCCCCTGTTCCATAAATAAGCCTAAATAGAAATCATGCCTCCTCTATAACGCCAATCGCATAGCCAGTAAAACAGGTGTCCGCTATACTTATCCCCCGTCACAAGCAAACATTGGGTTTTGATTGATTGTTCGTTTTCTCGGTACTTCATCAGAGGTT
>JAADFW010000193.1 GCA_013152655.1 Chlorobiota bacterium | reverse complement strand
TGCTCTACGAATACATAAAAGACGGTATTTTATTTATATCAAAAGAGGATAGTGATAAAATCGATAGTCTTTTTATTTTAATAAAATGATAAAAGAACCATTAATAACAAAAGAACATAAAAGTGTTGATTTAGACAGTATTATTGTCGAACGATTAGAATTTGACAATAATTTTCCAGAAAAATATTTAGGGCTTCTAAGAAATGACCTATCAACATCTTATTATATTGGTTGTAAATGGCTTATTGAAAATGAATATGCAATAGTTGTTGAACCAAAAATCAAAAATATTGATTACTTAACAATGTTTTTACACTGTTTTAACTCACCTATCACATCAGATATTTTATCAAAAATCTACAAAATTGATTTAAACTCACCAACAATTAAATTACCTGCTAAAACTTTTGAATTAACACCTTTTATCATTATCCATTTTTTGAACTTATTGAAAAAAATAGTAAAAAAAGGTTTGAAAAGAGATTATGTTTGGATAGAAGAAAATCTTTCTTCAAAAATTAAGGGAAAAATTTTAATGGCGAAAAGTATAAAACATAATATTGTTAAAGCAAGAGTTGATAGAAATTATTGTAAATATCAAGAATATTCGTACAATTGTATTGAAAATAAAATATTAAAAAAGACCTTAAATTTTGTATCAAACTATCTAAAACACAACCTTTCAGAAAATAAAGGGTTGATAAATCTATTATACTTTAATAAAAAAGTTTTTGATTATATTGAAGACTATGAGGTAACAATAAATAGCTTTAAACTTATCAAAACGAATAGTCTGTATCAAGAATATAATGAAGCACTGAAAGTCGCAAAAATGATTTTAAAACGCTTTGATTACTCTATCAATCAAACAACAATTGAAAAAGAAGCAGAATTTCCACCGTTTCATATTGATATGTCATTATTATTTGAGATTTATTCATTTTCATTACTTCACAAAACTTATGGGAATGAAATAAAATATCAATATCACGGAAAATATGGAGAAGTCGACTTCTTAAATACTAAAAATAGAACTATAATAGACGCAAAATATAAAGTTAAATATGCCAACGGAGAATATGAAATTAAAGATATTAGGCAATTAAGTGGTTATTCAAGAGATATAAATGTAATAAAAAAAGTAGGCATTAATATTAATAAAGACGTTCCAATAATTGATTGTGTAATTGTTTATCCAGATCAAAAAGATGGTTCTGAAAATATTGAAGAAGAAAATTTTATTAACCCGAATAAAAAGATAGAACAGTTTTATAAATTTTATAAATATGGGATTAAATTACCAGAAAAAAAATAATAACGAACCGCCAACAATGTATATAAGTCATTGGGCGATTGGTAGTTAAATTGAAGATTATAAATATGAACAAACGGTATAGTAAATTGAAAGTTTGGTGTTTCAAAACGCCCAACGCCTCATATACTCACCGTTACACACCATATTAAAAAAAACAGAAACTATGAATAGACTTGAAATTGAAAAAGCATTATTGAAAAATGCAGAATTTATATCTAAAGAAAACGAACAAGAAATAAAACTTTGGAATGGATTGGTACTTTCAAAAGATAAGTTATTCATTCCTGGATATATACCCTATATAGGAAGTGAATATTTGGGCTCAAGACCAAAAATAATAAACTACGCTTTAAGCCAGAACTTGCATCCTGACTATAATTTTGTAATTAGATATGCTAACAATTGGAAAACAAAGAATAACATTGAAGAAGCACTAAATAGACAAAATACTTCTTTTAAAAATTCTGGAATGGTTCAAATGCACCCTTTTGATACAGGTCATTTGCCAATTCTTTCAGGTATATTAATTTATCTGACTACAAAAGAAATAAATATTGACCCGCTCAGTAAAATATCAGCAACTAATCTTTCCAAATTTTCATTTAGAGATGGAAATAACTATACAACAGACGATGAAATAAGTTTAAACAAGTGTTATGATTGGTTCACAAAAAAGGAATTAGAAACTCTTAACCCTGATTACATTATCTGTGCCGGTGATAGAGTTTTTAATATAATTAAACAGGGAAATAATTCTAACCCAATATTAGTAAAATTCCCAAGTTTACAGGTAATTAATGGACTTAAAAAACCATTGACAAGTAATGATGAGAAAAAACTTAAACTTATAATTTCTATTTTTTCGAGTGAATTTCTAAACAGAAAAAGTAGCTATAAAAACAAGAAAAAATTAATTGACATTATAAAAAGAGATGGTTACTACTTTGTAAAAATGTTTGAATCAATTGAAAGGCAAATAGAAAAATACGGTGTGTAACAATACCTATACTGCATACCGCAATTAGTTGTAATCATGAACATTACTGCTATTAATTAAATATATTTGTAAACAGAAAAATTAGAGATATTAAAGCGGTACGCAGCATAGCCGCAACGTTAGCGCAAATTTTGAAGAAATCAACTAATCCTGACAAATGAATATTTGTAAGATAATTAAAGAAAAATTATTTCATTCGAGTAAAAATTCGAGTGATGGATTAATCGCTTATAAATATAGGGTTTGGGATAAAACAAATGACTCGCATGAATTTCAAAGAAGAATAATTACACATAATGAACTTTACTTGTCAAGTCCAAATCAATTTAATGACCCTTTTGACAGTTCGTTACCTTTTCAATATCGAAAGAAAGACCTAAAGCCAAAAAAAATTTATAAGAAAATGTATCAAATGTCTCTTAATGAATGGCCTTACATGCCGCATTATGAGAGAGATAGAATCATAAAAGAAAGAATTGGTTCAGGTGCTTTTATTGGCAGTAAATACTCCAAAGAAATACATGAAGATTTTATAAAAAAAATAAATAAAGAAATCGGAATTTATTCTCTCTCTGAAAATAAGTCAAATATTTTAATGTGGTCTCATTATGCTGATTCTCATAAAGGTTATTGTGTAGGGTTAGACTACAATATTCTATTAAAAAAAATCGGGAGTATTAGTCCCGTAATATATAGTGACAAGTTTCCGCAACTATCTTTATTCCCGAAAGACTCGATTGCAGATTTTATGCAATTGTTTATTACAAAATCTAAAGATTGGGCTTACGAAAAAGAAGTTCGCATAATAATGCGCTATAAAGCACGACATACAATAAAAATTCCAGACGAATGTATTAAAGAAATAATATTCGGTTACAAAATGGAGAAAGATGATAAAAATGAAATAATTGATTTGATAAAAACTAAATCAACTCCAATTGCAATATATGAAGCAACAGCAAATAGTGAAAAATTTAAACTTGACATTAATAAAAAAAACTTGCGCTAACAACACCTATGCGTCATGCCGCAATATGTTGGTAATAAGATGATTAAACATTAAATGAAAATATTTGTAAATACGAAAATTAAACAATAAAAAG
>JAADFW010000192.1 GCA_013152655.1 Chlorobiota bacterium | reverse complement strand
CTTCCTATTTCCATATTTAATAATATTTTCGGCATATTTTTTAAAAACTGTATTAATTACTACTTTTAGAACTAATAAATATTTTAAATTAATAACTAATGAAAGTTATACATATTTTAAAAATTTAAGAATTATTTTCAATGTTATTAATTGTATTAATTATATTTTTCCAAGAGCTTACTTTCGCATCGGCAATTGTTGTTTTTGAATTGTTTTTTATAAACAATGTAGTCGAATCACCTATAAACCTAATCGCTCTCATACCCAATTGTTTTGCTCCGACAATATCTGTCCTTTCGATATCTCCGATATGCAGTGCCGATTCAGGTTTGCAATCTAATTTGTCTAATGCCGTTAAATATGCTTTTTTGTTGGGTTTTGCGACACCTGTTTCATCACTAAAACTAAATTCATCAAAATATTTTAATATTTTCTCTTTTTCAAGCAACTTTTTCAAGATTGACCCCGGAGAGAATCCCGTATCGGAAATAATTGCCAATCTGTATTTTTTCTTTAATTCTTTTAGACTTTCTTCAACATATTCTAATAAATTAGGTGGATAATCCAATATGGAATTTGCAAATTCATCGGCTATTTCTATCATTGCCTTTTTATTTTCCGGAAGATTTAAATAATCCCAGAAAAACTTAACTAAATCAAGTGCAGTAGGAGTTCTTTGCTCTTCAATCCATAATTTGTTAAAATATTCCCAAGAAGCTTTAATTGTTTTTTCTATCTCGCCATATTTGATATAAAATCCCAATTTATCAGTTTCATTCAAAAATGTAGTTATACGTAAATTGTTTCTTTTTTCTGCATTACCCGAATCAAAAAGAGTATTCCAAAAATCAATAGTTATTACTTTTAAATTCATTTTCTTCTTTTATTTTTTTACAATTTTAAAAAAGCAAAATACGAAAATCATTTTGTGAATTAAATTTTAATTTATTTTTTTATGAATATTAATAACTGTTTTGATATGGGAAATTTACAACATCAAGGATACAAATATTTTATCTGACAATATTTAAATGATTTTTTTTTATTAATTTCAAATATGAAAAAAAAGAGTTGCTCATTTAATATAAGATGAACAGTAATTTATTAAGAAAAAAATAATATTATTGTTCAAGAAACGGAAGTTATAAATGGAAATGCTGAAAAAAATATTTCCTTTCTTAAATTGGTTTGAGAATTATAATGTTAAAACTCTACATTATGATTTAATATCAGGTATAACAGTTGCATTAATAGTCATTCCGCAATCAATGGCTTATGCTCAATTAGCAGGATTACCTACTTATTACGGACTATATGCATCTTTTTTACCTACAATATTTGCATCTCTATTCGGCTCAAGTAATCAATTATCAACAGGACCGACGGCAGTAGTTTCTTTAATGACGGCTGTAGCTTTGGAACCGCTTGCGACTGCCGGTAGCGAAGCTTATATAACTTATGCCATACTTTTGGCGTTTACTGTTGGTGCTTTTCGTTTATCTTTGGGTATTTTGAAACTTGGATTAATAATTAATTTCCTTCCTTTGACAGTTGTAAACGGTTATACAAGCGCTGCGGCGATAATTATTGCTACTTCGCAGTTATCACGTATTTTCGGTGTATATGTAGCTTCGAGTCATTATCATTATCAAACGGTGATTAACATAATTAAAACAGCTATTGATTATACCCATTTACCTACTTTATATATGGCTATTTTTTCATTTATACTAATGTATATATTAAAAAAATATATTCCGAAAATGCCGTTTGTTTTAGCGGCTGTTGTTATTACTACGTTAGTTTCGTGGGCGATAGGATACGAACATAATGTCAAAATAAATATTAATGATATAAAATACCCCGCAGCGGTAAAAATGATTAAGCAATTCGATAAAGATATGGAATTGCTACAAATCAATTCCTCAAAAAGAGCAACCCTAAAAGAAAAAATAGATGTAATGAAATCTGCAGATACAAATACTATAAAAATTCTTGACGAAGAGTATTATTCAAGCTTATTAGGTATTAAAATAAATGAAGAAAAACACGAAACACATAAATTAAGAGATAATCTCAATAGTTTAAAATTTCAAGCAATCAAATCTTCCGGCAGATTAATTTTTTATAAATATGGTTCTGTTCCCGAGGATTTAAATGATGATGGTCGAATTTGGAGGCTAAAAGTAAGAAATGCGGAATTGAATATTGATAATATTATTATGATGGGCGGGGGTATTGTTGTTGGAGATATTCCGAAAGGTTTGCCTTCATTTGTTATGCCTGAAATTGATTTGAATATTTGTTTGAGATTTTTACCAATGGCAGCGATAATTTCTTTATTGGGTTTTATGGAAACAATTTCTATTGGTAAAAGTATTGCCGTAAAAACAGGACAAAAAATCGACCCAAATCAAGAATTGATAGGGCAGGGTATTGCTAATATTGTTGGTGCTTTTGGTCAGTGCTATCCTGTTTCAGGTTCCTTTTCCCGTTCTGCGGTTAATTTTCAATCGGGAGGTAAAACAGGAATTTCGAGTTTCGTAACAAGTATTATAATAGTATTAGTCTTGTTTTTCTTTACTCCTTTGCTTTATTATTTGCCCAAAGCGGTACTTGCCTCAATAATAATGATGGCAGTAGTAGGGTTGATAAATATAAAAGGTTTTATTTGTGCTTGGCAATCTCGATGGTACGACGGCGTTATTTCCGTTGTTACATTTATAGTTACATTAGCTTTTGCACCGCATCTTGAAATTGGTATTGCAACAGGTATCGTGCTTTCTTTGATTGTGTATTTATATAAGAGTATGAGACCGAGAATAGTAACATTATCAATGGCACCTGATTTCTCATTGAGGTCTGCTAAAAGATTTGATTTGCAAGAATGCGGTTATATTGCGGCTTTGCGTGTGGAAGGTTCAATTTTCTTTGCAAGTTCTACTTATCTTGATGATGTAATAGATGAAACAATAAGGACTAAGAAGAAATTAAGGCATTTTTTAATAGTCTGCAATGGTGTAAACGATATGGATTATACCGGTGTTTGTGCTTTGGAACAAGTCATTAAAAAAGTTCGCGCTCGAGGTTTAGGTATTTCTTTTAGCGGAATTAACGATAAAGTTTTACATTTATGGAAAAAAACTAAAATTACCGATTTGATTGGCAAAGAAAATATTTATCCGACTATGATAGAAGCACTTGAAGACCTGTTTTATAAAACTCATGAAAAAGGAGCAACTAATGTTTTGGCTTGTCCTCTTATGAATTATATTCCAAAAGGTTCAAAAAAAATATTTGAAATAAATTAATTTATTATCTAAATATTTTATTTATGTAATCAATATGTAGTTTATTTTACGTTTTTAGAATAAATTTTATTAAACCCGCATTAATTCTTTATTTTGAAACACAATAAAATATTATA
>JAADFW010000191.1 GCA_013152655.1 Chlorobiota bacterium | reverse complement strand
AATATGTTCTCTCGGGGTAATGTGTATCTGTGATTCTCCCCAACATCTCAGCTTGTACCCAACTATAGAAAATCCTTTCTCGCAAGCGTCCACTTGTGAGAATATAGTTGCGGTTCAATTTATTGTTTCACCCATTTGCCTTTTTCAATTATGCTGTTTGTGTTAAGTAGCCTATAAAAATAAATACCTTGTTTTAATGAAGTAATATTAAATGACTCGAAATCTGAAGATATTGGCTTATTTAGAACAAGTTTTCCGGTAATATCATAAAGCTCAAAAGCTGTAATATTCATCTCATGTGGAAAACTAAGAAATATTACATCTAACCCCGGATTAGGATAAAGTTTTACTCTGTTCCGGTTAATTGCAGAAAAAATATTTGCCGGTATCTGGTATTCAAAAGCACCCATATCAATTCCTAAATTGTTTATTCGAGGATTGCCGGCAAGGTCGTATTGAGGAATATAAAAATTAACTGTATCGGTTAAACCTCTGTTAATACAAGGCGAAGATTTCAACAAAGTATAATCGTACTTATCACCCTCATAAATAGTATCGAGTGATGACAAAGGACTGGGATTTACAAAGCCCGGCAAGGTGTCAATATTTCCTTCATCATAAAAATCTCCATCAATACCTCCGTTGTATAAATCTTCAATGCAATTATACTGTATTTTTGGCTTAATACTTCCTCTTATAATTATTTGTGGAATTTCACTCCAAAAATTATTTCCCCAAACAATATTATTAATTACCTTAATCGCACCTGAATAAATTTCAATAGCACCGACGGGAGAAAAGTTGTTACAAATAGTATTATTCATTATAACTGAGTGCCCTAAACCATGCCCTCCCAATATTCCTCCTCCAAAATTATTGCAAATAAGGTTGTCAATGATTTTTGCACTCCAGGTACTTTCATATATGGTAGCCCCCATAGACTTATTGTTAAAACATATATTATTGATTATTGTGGCATTCTGATTTGTATAAAGTTCATCGTAAGTAATTAAAATTGCACTTCCAATACCGCCAAGAATTGTGCCCCATTCGCTATAAACAACGCGAAAAACAGAATTATATTCAAATAAGTTATCATGTATTATTGAAATAGTAGCTCCTTTTAAATATATGCCACCTCCCCCCCAATAAGCTTTGTTATAATAAAATTCATTATTATATATTCTGGGTGAAGCATTTTCAAAATATAATCCACCTCCATAATAGTACGAATAATTATGCTGAATAATGGAATTTGAAATCCTGAACTTTGAAAAATTATAATCATACACTATTCCTCCCTTACTCGTGTCCTCTATGTTTTTCCCATATTCTAAAATACAATAATCGAAAACAGAACTGTCATTGGTTGCCGGAGTATTATTAAAAATAAAACCATCCCAACCTCCTGCATTACTGCTTGAATCAGAAAACCCTGTGGTATCGGATATTGTAAACTTTATTAATTCATTTTCATTACCTGTTGCATTTATGCTTCCCTGAACTTCAATTTTATAGTAACCGTTAGAAATAATCTCTGTGCCCGGTTCTATTAGTAAATTAGTATTATCCGGTATGTATAAATTATGATTCAAAAAAACCGTATCGTAATTCCAAACAGTATTTTCAAAAAGTGTATCGGGTGCTATAATGTTTTGAGCCCACATTGTTATACTAAAAATGATTCCAATAAAAATTAAAAGCAGTTTTTTCATCTGTTTATTTATTAAATTTCAAATGTCAGATAGAACCGCATGAAGAAAATAATCATTATCATATGTGTGTAATAATTATTTTAATCATGCTTGTTTCATATTTAAATAAATTTTATGAATCTGTAAGAGTAAAACCTTCACAAGATTATTTTATTGTATATTTCAAAATGTCCTGCATTCCTAAAACTGGAGACATTACTACTTTATAGTATTTTTCACTCGTACTAATTTTTCTACTCTTTCTTATTGCTGTTTCTTCAAATTCTGCTTTAACCCGAAAAATTAACTTCGTTGAGCTCGCAAGCTCGGTTCATTAATTTGGTACGTTTAAGTGATACCAACAATTTTGGCGATTTATGGGTTATAACTAATAGAATCAACACTTAAATTATATGCTGCAAATATTCCCAAACCACCTTCTATATTTTCATAAATTGAAACTGGTTCAACTAAAGGAATTAAATTATCTTCATCTTCAACCTCCTGTTTTAAGTTGTATGAGGCCAGATATTTGTAAAAATCTTCATTTATTGAATAAAGCCTTATTTCGGTTTTAAAATAAATTTCGTTAACCTCAAACCAAAAATTTAATGCATATTCAGAACCGTTAAAAAGTATATCTTCAAAAATAAAGAATATTTTATTACCTGAAGACCAATCGTAAGTTCCAATTACCGGATCATTTGATTGATAAGACATTTTGGGAATATCAAATAAATAATAATTAGTTTCATTTACCGGATCATTAAAAAATAATTTATAATATAATTTATGTATTGTTGAGTCATTAACATCATTTTCAGAAATATCATTTACAATTTCGATTTTGTCAATTGGAACTTTGCCGGGAATTTTTGTTGTTGACTTTACCTCTATAAATTCATCAGTAGAAATTTCTATTCTATATAGATTACTTTCTTTTGGTTTGTAGTTTATTGTATAATAACCAGCATCATTAAAAACTGCATTCCCAATAAAATTATTTTTTTCATAAAATTTAACATTTGCTCGTGAAATATTATCAATTTCAAAATTATTTAATAAAATACTCTCATAAGGAAAATATGTTTTGGATAAATGTACGGTTAGAGTACTGTCAGGATTTATAATGGAATTTACAACAATGTTACTAACACTATTATATGCCGGATTATCAATTTCTTTTACACAAGAACTAAATATAATAACAAATGATAATAATATTTCTTGAAAATATTTCATTTTGTAAATCTATTTAAAATGAATACTATAATTAACGGAAGGGATTATTGGGAATAATGAATATTTATATAATTTTCCGAACGATTCAGTAATATAAAATGCGTTTAATCGGCTATATAAATTAAATACGCCAATTGAAAAAGTGCGTTCCGAAGATTTCTTTTTTTTATGAAAATTTATGCTTAAATCAAGTCGGTGGTAAGCGGGCATTCTGAAATTATTTCTTGATCTAAAATACTCAATTTCATAAAACCGTTGTAATATTCCCCCTTCAAGATAGTTGTTAAAATTGTTTAACATCATAGCAGAAATATACTTGCTGCTTGTTGTTGTAAAAGGATAACCGGTACCAAAAACCCAGGTTAATCCTGCATCAATTTTCTTGTTAAACTTATGTGTAATAACAAAACTTAGATCATGTCGCCTGTCATATTTAAACGGATAAATTTCACCGAAGCTTATACTATTGAATTGGCGTGTTGATTTTGAGTATGTATATGTAA
>JAADFW010000190.1 GCA_013152655.1 Chlorobiota bacterium | reverse complement strand
CTTCCATTTGGGAGAATTAACCAATATGCGGGTAACTTCTTTAATTATAGTTTTATTATCATAGAGGCTTGTCACTTCAATGTTGCATAAATTTCCATTAATGTCAACTGTGAATTTCGCTTCTGCACGGTCCTTAATTTTATATTTGTTTATTAAAGGGGGAATAAATAGGGAAGCCTGAACATAGTCTTTAAAAGTTTTAAAATCTTTATAAACAAAATGGGGCATGTAATCAACAATTACATAATTCAGAGAATCTCTTTTTAAATAAGAATTATAACTTGTGTCGAAAGGAGAACACACAGGAGGCGTAAAATTGTAATTAACTGTATCGGAAATATTTCCGGCTTGATCAAAAACAAGCCATTTTCCACAAATTAAGCCGTTACAATAGTGCCCGGAATAATGTTTGTTTCCGCTTGCATAGAAAAAAGTAAATAATCCGTTTTTTAAATGCTTGTCAACAGAACTGTATTGGCCAATCATTTCTATACTGTCGTTCCGGTAATAATCTTTAATAATGAATAATGAGTCATTCTCTTTGTAAATTTCTCTTTTGTAATACCTTTCGTTTTTATTTGTTGTCTGCCAGTTTTTGTTGTAGTATTTTACACTAATCAGTTGGCTGGCGCATTGATTGTGTACAAACAGAAACAACAAAAAAGGGAAAACGAATTTCATTGATGTAACAATTATATTTAATATTTGGCGGATAAGTTTAAAATTAACCCAAAATATAAAAATAATCATTTCCTGTAAAGTATGTTTATTTAGCAGGCCTTTTTTGCTGTGCGGTGTAAGGTTCCTAATTACAAATCCCGAACAACAGATATTCTTCTTGTTTGCTTCAAATTTATAGTACCACACGATACAATTGTGCGGTAACTGTGATTAAATAAACTCACAAAATGACACTTGCGAGAGAAGAGAGAGAGGCAAAATAATGATGTGTAGATTTTAAAAATAAATAATGTGAGTCTTGATTTTTTGTTAACTTTTTTATCAAGAAAAAAGTTAAGGGAAAAACTACATTTAGTCTGAATGAAAAACAGATAAATAATATGAGGGATTTTGCTTGGTGGTGATAACACCAACAAGAACTGATATTAATTAAATTACTTAATAACCTGATTTGTAAATATAAGCTTAAATGGCTATTTTTGTACTATAATCAAATATTCTGTGAATATTTTGCATTAATTGGCAATGAAAATAATAAAAGATAAATTAACGGATATTTATAAATTGTGTCAAAAGTTTCATGTTGAACAATTGTATGTTTTTGGTTCGGTAGTTAAAAAAAATGAACACAAAAACAGTGATATTGATTTTTTGGTTTACTTTAAAAACAACCTTGCTTTACTAGATTATGCTGATAATTTTTTCGATTTCATTTATGAACTTGAAAAATTATTTGAACGAAAAATAGATATGGTTTCAGGAAAGGCTATGAAAAACCCTTATTTTATTCAGGAAGTTGAAAAAACAAAACATTTAATTTATGACAGATTCAATAAGAAAGTCGCTATTTGATATTCAAACTTCCATAGAATCAATTTCGATACATTTGGGTGATAAAAAAGATTTTTTTCAGTATAAAAACAATTTAACCATAAGACGAGCTATTGAACGCGAACTTGAAATAATTGGCGAAGCAATTAATCGTATTCTAAAAGAGCAACCTAATATTAAGATTCAGAATTCAAGAAAAATAGTTGATTTAAGGAACTTTATCATACATGGTTATGATGCTATTGATGATGAAACAATTTGGGGAGTTGTTTCAAAGCACATTCCTAAGCTGGAAGTAGAAATCAATAAGCTACTCAAACGAAATGAAGATTAAAAGAGACAACTTCTTGAATAAAGCTAATTAATTACTTGTTTTTTACTTTGCGTATAATTAACAGCTACAAATGCATTAGTACAACACGATACAATCGTGCGGTAGCTATGACAATTATATGATAGACAATAAATAAATTATATTCATAAATAATCCGGAAGATTATTTTTTATGTAGTGCTATAGAATTATACAGGACAAAAAGGATTAATAGATGTAGAATTATTAGTGTAATAAAACTACAAGCGGACACGTAATATAAAACTCACAAGCGGACGCTTGCGAGAGAATGGGTTACTTGTTGGTGATAACACCAACAAGGGCGGCATCCGTATCTCATATCACATTTCTGTTTCGATTGATTGCCACCAACACCAACGAAGGTGGAAGTCTATCTCAATTCTTGATTTATTCTGTCCTTTAAAAATATTTTTATCAGTGATTGATATGGAACATCTTGCTTGTGTGCAAGTAATTTTAATTCATCCAAAATATATTCCGGCAAACGAAGAGAAATAACTTTTGTTGTAGGTTTCAAATTGCTAAACCTTACTTTTTCCGATTTATCCCAAACTACATAATCTGATGCATCATGATTGCTCCAAAAAGAACGTTCTTCATCTTCGTTTTTAAAAACAGGTATTTTCTTAACTTTTTTCATTGTAAATTCTCCTTTCTTTTTTACTCATGTCTCTTGCTGAAATTATACGAATTAGATTATTTCTAATTGTAAAAACTATAAACAGCAGGCGATTGCTATCTGTTTTACCCAATAAAAACCATCGCTTTTCTGATTGTGAATGCAATACATCATCTCCAACCAAAACGGGAGCATTAAAAAATACCTGCTCACATTCATTTTTGCTTACCTGATGAAGAATCCAGTTCTTTTCTGAATTTCTATCATCCCAGTTAAAACCCGTACAATTTGAAAAAATCTCTACCATAATGTATATTGTAAAAATATACAAAAAACATTAATTTTGCAAATGAAAAAACTTAATGGGTTTATAAAATCTTTTTGCCATGGATATGCGAAACGAGGTAAAGTATTTGAAAAATCATTAGTGATAACACCAACAAGTAAGGATGTTTCTAAAAAGCTTGCCTCAATTCTTTACTTATCCTATCCTTTAAAAAAACTTTTATCAGTGATTGATATGGAACATCTTGCCTCGCGCAAGTAATTTTAATTCCTCCAAAAATAGTTTAACAACTTACTTCAATTCAAGGCTGGTACTTCCAATTAGTTTTCCGTCGGTATAAACATCAACAAGGTATTTTCCTGAGGTTAGTTCCTGGTTGTTTTTCCAGTAAATACACAAATCTATATCTACATTCAGGTATTCAACCTGCCGCTTGGCACTAAAAACAATTTTTTCATTATTAAAAGTAAAAAGATCGTCGGCAGAACTGGCTAAGACTAAATCTTCAGGACTAATTATACGAACAAAAACATCTTTTAAGCCGGGTTTTGCAATTGGGTTTTCATCTAAAGTCATACAAACTTTTATCTTGTCAACTTTTTTAGCTTTACTTACCGGTTTGCTTTTTTTGTTAGTTGCAATGGCTTCAAGGTTATCTGTTTTAATAACAGAAGCAATTTCAACTTTAGATGATAAGTCTTCGGTTTTTTGCGACAATTCGTTGTAATTTTTTTGTACAGCGGTATATTTGTTTTTCACTGCAACATTTTCATCCATCAGCTTTATGTTCAATGTGTTTAACGAATCAATCTGAACGATATAGCCACGCATTATTTGTCTTAATGTTCCCAGTTCTTTTTTATATTTAGCAATAAGAGAAACATTTGTTGCCTTTACGCGCCTAACCTCTACAAGCATTTGCTTAATTTTATCCTGTTCAATCAACATTTGACTGTTTAAACTATCGTTATCGGTTTTAAGTCCATCGTATTCATGTAATAAATTGTCCAATTCAACAGATAAATTCTCTTTTTCACGCGTAGTTTGTGCCATTTGTGCAATTATTCTGTCTGTTTCTTTACGTTGTTTAAAATACATAATTGCAATAACACTAAGCAGTAAAAATAACACTGCAAGAATTATATAAAATATCGGATTTACCGCATTAGATTCTCTTCCTGTTTTTTCTGTACCAAGGTTTTGGTTTTCTATATTATCTGTCATAATTTTCTTTTTTCAATTTATTCTGCAAATATTAAACAATAAAATTAAAATTTGTCTTCATTTGTTCAAGTTCTTTAACTTTTTTCTTTTCATCCCAATTTAAAAAACCTGTAAAAATATTACAAAATAGCTCCATTTTTTCTTTACAATAATCTACATCAAAATAAAGTAGTTCAGTTCTTCTTATTAAAAAGTCTTCTAATGATTGGGCCATTTCATGGTTTACAGCATACCACACCTCTGCTTTCATCCATGCTGATTCTCTTTTATTACCTGTTTTAATTAATTCAAATACTTTTTCAGTAATTATTGAAATGTTTGTACCATACCGGTAAAACAAAGTTTTAAAATCTTCAATTTGAATGCCGGTTTGCTTAGCTTCATCGTATTTATTGTAAAGATATTCATTTAATTGTCTGATGTTTGCTTTAAAAGGAAACTCTCCACCTGATAGTTTTATGGTTTTCGTAACAGATTTTTTATATTCATAATTATGATGCTTATGAAGATTTTTTAAGACAATGTTTACGATTTTTTTTGCCATAATTCGATAACCGGTTAATTTCCCTCCAGCAATAGAAATTAATCCGGAATTGGATATAAATATTTCATCTTTTCTCGATAATTCGGAAGGAGATTTGCCTTCTTTGTGTATTAGCGGACGTAATCCTGCCCAGGCGGCTTCAATATCATTTTCTGTAAGTTTGGCAGCAGGAAAAATGCGATTAACCGCTTTTAATAAATACGCGGCATCATTTCGTGTAACTCTTGGTTTTGCAATTTCACGATAATAATCAGTGTCAGTTGTACCAATATAAACTTTTTTGTTTCTCGGAATAACAAAAATCATTCTACCATCGGGCACATCAAAATAATTAGCATGTTGAACAGGAAATTTGTTTTTTGAAACCACAAGATGAACACCTTTTGTTAAATGTAATTTTTTCCCTTTCAAAGAATGGTCTTCTTTTCTAATTTCATCAACCCAGGGGCCGGCAGCGTTGACTATATATTTAGCGGTAATTTCAAGTTCAGCACCGGTTGTCATATCCTTTGCCACAATGCCGGAAATCTTGTTATTAGTATATTTAAACCCGGTAGCTTTTACATAATTAATTAGATGCGCTCCGTATTGTGTGGCTTTTTTTGCTGTTTCAATAGTAAGCCGCGAGTCTGAAGTTTTGTATTCATAATATAAAGCACCACCAACAATTAGTTCCTTATTTAAAAGGGGTTCTCGTTTAA
Organism: Chlorobiota bacterium; assembly: GCA_013152655.1. GTDB lineage: Bacteria > Bacteroidota > Bacteroidia > Bacteroidales > B39-G9 > JAADFW01. The sequence goes on along the minus strand of JAADFW010000190.1, from coordinate 12,850 downwards.
GGGCTTCTTTTCTTGATAAAATAATATTTCTTTCTTCTTTTTTTACTCCGGCAAGAAAATCGTAAACTGTTAAACCTATGCGTGTTGAAAACTTTCCTAAAGAACCGTTTTTAATGATGGGCAAAAACATTTTTTCGGGAATAACTAAATGAGCAGCATTGTTATGAAGATTTTCTCTTTCGTGGCCAACCTCATGAACAAGGGCAACATCAAACTGTTTTAAATAACGCAAGCCTCCATGTACTAATTTTGTTGACCGGCTACTGGTTCCTTCAGCAAAGTCGTTTTGTTCAATTAAGGCAACTTTTAACCCTCGCGAAGCTGCATCAAGGGCTATACCGGTACCGGTTATTCCTCCTCCAATTATAAGTATATCGTGTTCGGCAGTTTTTATATTTTGAACAATATCACTTCGTAATAGTGAAGAAAAAGGAGTTTGATTAATCATTTCTTTGGCATTAATGGTTTGAATATTTGAAGAATAATTTTCGAAAAACAGAATAGTTGCAAGTTAATGTAATGTGACTAAGAAAGTAGTTTTTTATGTATTCTGTTTTTTCTTTATCCAATTATTGATGATTAAAAATCGACTAAACAATTAAGATAAAAATGAAATTATTTACATCAAATAAATGTTTAATAAATCCGTTATTTGTATGTTTGTTAAAATAAAACTTAAAATATTTTAACACGATTTTAACAATAAAGTATTTCATGGGCAAAAATAGTAAGACTTTGATTAATAATAGATATACTCTGTTTGTTTTTATTTTATTGCTTATTTTATTTTTTAATTGTGCCAGGGTTATTGCTCCTTCCGGCGGACCCAAAGACAAAACTCCACCAGAAGTAGTAGAAACACAACCCGCCAATTATTCCACTCTTTTTCAGAAAAAAAAATTCTCAGTTACGTTTGATGAATATATTCAATTAAAAAGTGTAAATCAGCAACTTGTTATTTCTCCTCCTATTATTGATGAACCTGAAATAAAACTGTCAGGCAAAACAATTCTAATTAAATTTACAGAAGATTTACCTGACAGCACAACGATAAACTTTAATTTTCGTGATGCAATAGCCGATTATAACGAAGGAAATATTTTAGAAAATTATCAATATGTGTTTTCAACTGATAGTATCATAGATACACTTTTTGTAAAAGGATTGGTTATAAATGCGTTTGACCATAAGGCTGTTTCAGACATGATGGTGATGTTATATGCCAATATTGCCGATAGCTCGCCAAAAACCATAAGGCCGTCATATATTTGTAAAAGCAATATCGGTGGAGAATTTGAATTCAGGAATATTCATGAAGGTAAATACAAAGTATTTGCACTAAGCGATGCTAATTATAACATGTTGTTTGATTTGCCAACAGAAAATATTGCTTTTTTAGATACTTTAATAAAACCTGCTGTTGAATTATTAATTATTACTGATACTATAACAGAAGACTCCATTGTAACAATAAGTCAGACAGTTAGTAAATTAGACACATTACGGTTATATGTTTTTGAAGAAAGTAATCCGATTCAATACTTAGAAGATTCAAAAAGAGAAGAAGAAGGAAAGAAATGTGTTTTTTATTTTTCCGAATCGCTATCAAAACCGCTACAAATTGACTTAATTGATACAGCAGTTTCAAATTGGTTCATTCTTGAAGAAAACCCGGGAATGGATACGATAACTTACTGGATAAAAGATTCAGTTTTATTAGCAAAAGACACATTAACTTTTCAGCTGAGTTATTTAAAAACAGACAGTCTTGGCGAGCTTATCCAAACAAAAGATACTATTAAGCTTATTTCTGAAAAAAAAGAAAAAATAAAGCAACAAAAAAGAAACTTGTTAAGGCGTAATAAAGAAGATTCTGATACCATTAAAAGATCCGATTTAAAACTAAAGACTAATATTATTAAATATACCCTGGGGCTGAAATCTGATTTATTAATTACAGCCAATTATCCGGTACTTTCGGTTGATAAAAATAAAATATACTTGTATGAACTGGAAGACACCATTGAAAAACCGTTAAAATTTAAATTAGTTGAAGACACTATTAAACCACGAACATATAGAATTAAATATCCGTTTGAAGAGAGCTTGTTCTATAAACTATTAATTGATACAGCAGCGTTTGAAGATATTTATGGAAACGAAAACGACACTTTGTTTGTAAAATATATAGTACAAAAAGAGAGTTATTACGGAAGCATAGAGTTAACTATATTGGGAGTAGAAAAAACATCAATCTTTCAACTCATAAATGAAAAAGATAAAGTTGCCCGGGAATATTCTGTTGATGAAAACAACAACATAATAGACATTGAATTGTTGTCGCCCGGGAAATATAGATTTAAGCTTTTTTCAGATGATAATAAAAACGGGAAATGGGATACAGGAGATTATTCAGAAAAGAAACAACCCGAAAAGGTGTTTTTTTATAATAAAACCGTAACTATAAAATCGGGCTGGGACAACGAAATTAAATGGAATATTAATACGGTTCCGGAGCAGGTTTTTGTTGATGCTAAGAAAACAAAGAAAAGGGGGCGGTAGTTTTTTTAGAATAAGAGAGTGGCTATCTGTATGTTATTGTGGTTAATTTTTGAGGATAAAAAATAAAGTTATATAGAAATAGTATATATTTGTATATACTACTGGAGAAAAGTGATTTAAAAATTAATTTATAAAAACGATCAATTATGTTAAAAATTAAAAATTTACTCATTCTTGTATTGGTATTGTTTTTTTCAAATTGTACTATAAACAAAGAAAAATACCGGGTTGAAAAACTGGTTGACAAAAATGGCTATTCTTACGAAACCGTAGCTAATGATCCGTTAAAAGCGAGAATTTATACGCTTGAAAACGGAATGAAGGTTTACTTAACTGTTAATAAAGATGAACCGCGTATTCAAACATTTATTGCAGTTAAAGCCGGATCAACTTATGACCCGGCAGAAACAACCGGACTGGCACATTATCTTGAGCACATGATGTTTAAGGGAAACAGTAAAATTGGTTCATTAAACTGGGAAGAAGAATCAAAATTATTGGAACAAATTTCCGATTTGTATGAGCAACATAAAAATACAGATAACGAGGAGGCAAAAAAGCAGATTTATAAAAAAATAGATAGCATTTCGCAATTAGCTGCAAAATATGTTGTGGCTAATGAGTACGACAAAATGGCTTCAGTAATAGGTGCAAAAGGAACAAATGCACATACAACTTTTGAGCGTACGGTTTATATGAACGATATTCCGTCTAATGAAATAGGCCGGTGGTTAGAGTTGGAAAGCACTCGTTTTAGCGAACTAACATTGCGTTTGTTTCATACAGAATTAGAAGCTGTGTACGAAGAATTTAACATGGGACAGGACAATGACGGCAGGAAAGTATATAGAGAATTATTAAGCGGTTTGTTTAAAAAGCATCCTTATGGAACACAAACAACTATTGGAAAAGCTGAACATTTGAAAAATCCATCTATGGTAAATATTCATAATTACTGGGATACTTATTATGTTCCTAACAATATGGCATTATGTTTATCGGGTGATTTAGATTTTGAAAAAACAATTCTTTTAGCCGATAAAACTTTTGGAAACCTGAAGTCTCAAGTAGTTCCTAAAAAAGAGAATCCTGTTGAGGATTCAATTAAAGAACCTGTAATAAAAGATGTATATGGCCCTGATGCTGAAAATGTAACTATTGGTTACCGTTTTAATGGCGATAATTCAGAAGATAATAAGTATGTTACTTTAATTGATGCAATGCTTAGTAACAGCCAGGCCGGATTAATTGACCTTGATTTGGTTCAACAACAAAAAGTACTTAGTGCCGGGTCATATTCTTCATTTATGAGAGACTACGGTTTTCATGTAATGTATGCAAACCCACGTGAAGGGCAGTCACTTGAAGAGGTAAAAGATCTTTTACTTGAAGAAATTGAAAAAATTAAAAACGGGGATTTTGACGACTGGTTAATAAGTGCAGTTATTAAAGATTTTAAATTGAGAATGATACAACAACGAGAAAGTAATTTCAGAGCCTATGAGTTTGTTATGGCTTTTACAAATGGTGCAAAATGGATTAATTATGTCAAATTTATTGACGATATGTCTAAATTGACTAAAGAACAAGTAATTGCCTTTGCCAAAGCACATTATAAAAACAATTATGTGGTTGTTTATAAACATACAGGAAAAGATACAACTATTGTAAAAGTTGAAAAGCCGGAAATTACGCCGCCGGAGATTAATCGTAAAGACCAATCGGAATTTTACAAAAGATTTGTTGCTGAAACATCGGATACATTAGCTCCTGTTTTTGTGGATTTTAAAAAAGAAATACAAACTTCAGAATTAGGAAATATAGAATTTAATTACATGAAAAATAATTCAAACGAATTGTTTTATGTTGATTATATTCTCGACATGGGAAAAGACAATATGGCACTTTTGCCAATTGCCGTAAATTATCTTCCTTATCTTGGAACAGATAAATACTCTCCGTCCGACTTGCAAAAAGAGTTTTTTAAATTAGGTTTAAAAATGGGTGTAAATTCAGGTGATAATAGGACCTATATTTATATTTCCGGTTTAGATGAATCTTTTGAGAAAGGGATAGAATTATTTGAACATGTTTTGGCAAATGTTAAACCAGATCAAAAAGCATACGACGATTATATTGACGGTTTGTTAAAAGAACGATCGGATGCTAAGAAAAACAAAAATGTTATTTTATGGCGAGGATTAATGAATTATGGAATGTTTGGCAAGAATTCTTCTTTTACAAATATATTACCCGAAGAAGAATTGCGTAAAACAACACCAGAACAACTTACTAACATTCTTAAAGAATTGTATAATTATAAACATCGTGTGTTTTATTACGGACAACGTGATCCTGAAATGGTAAAAACCGTTCTTAATAATTATCATAAAACACCGGATGCGCTTCAGGAATATCCTGAAAAAGCTAATTATACAGAACAGGAAACTAATAAAAATAAAGTGTATTTTGTTAATTATGACATGGTTCAAACCATGATTGTCATGTTAGCAAAAGATGTTCCTTTTGATGCTACACTTATACCGGAAGCCCGCTTATTTGGAGAGTTTTATGGCTCAGGATTGTCATCAATTGTATTTCAGGAAATAAGAGAGTCAAAAGCCTTGGCATATTCTGCTTTTTCAAGCTTTAGAATACCCCGGTTAAAAGAGCGGTCAAATTATTTGTACGGATTTGTAGCAACACAAACAGATAAAATGAAAATGGCTTCAAGCGCATTACTTAATTTACTGAATGAAATGCCCGAAGCTGAAAAACAATTTGAATCAGCAAAAGATGCTATAAAAAAGAAAATAGAAACAGAAAGAATAATTAAGGATAATATTTTCTGGACCTACCAGCGTAATTTAGATAAAGGTATTGATTATGATATACGTAAAGATGTTTATGAGCGAATGCAAACAGAAACACTCGAACAATTTAATCAGTTTTTCAACAAGCATATTAAAGGACATAAATACACCTATCTTGTTGTGGGCAACAAAGACCTGGTTAACTGGAAAGATTTAAAAACTATGGGAGAAGTTGAAGAACTTTCTTTGGAAGATATTTTTAATTATTAAAAAGAATTAAAAAAGAGGGCTTAAAAAGTTAAAGCAACTGCAAACTTTTTAAGCCCTCTTTTTTTATAATTTGTTTACCTTAATTTCTGAGGTAAGTTCCATTGCTTTCCGGTAAGTAGCACTAACTCCACAATATCTTTCTTCAGATAAGCTTACTGCTTTTTCCAGTTTGTCCATGGGTAAGTTTTTGCCCGTAAATTCATACACAACGTGCATTTTGTAAAAATGCTTTGGATGTTCTTCAGTTAAATCTCCAGAAACATGTACTTTAAAATCATCAACAATAACGCGCATTTTTGCTAAAATAGAAATTACATCCATTGCTGTGCAACCTCCAAGCGATACTAACATAAATGGTTTTGGCCTTGGCCCGCGGTCTTCGCCACCAACTTCGCTAACAGCATCAATTATAATTTTATGTCCGTTTATTTCAGTTTCGAAAGCCATTTTATCAAGCCATGACACACTTACAGATTCTTTCATTTTTTTTTAAATTATAAATTACTTATTTAAGTTTATTTTTATTAAAGATTAGATTTATGGTTTTAAAAGTAAATGTTTAATAACATGTTTGCTCTTGTAAGGGGAAATTAGTATGTTTTTAAACAATTGAAAATTTGCTATTTGTGAATTATTTATATTGAAAATATTTAGCAAATATACTTTAAAATAATATATTGCAAACAACAAATCTACATAGTTTAATTTGTTCACACATAGAATTTGCTAATTTTGTAATGAATTTTGAACTCAATTAAGAAAAGCTTTTATTGAATTAAATGAAAAATATTCCCGAAATTCCAGGATGTATTAATTGTATTAGTAATTTCAAATCTGTTTTTAAGAATTTGTCAGAGGATGAAATTAATAAACTATCGTTTGATAAAGGGTGCGATCAATATAAAAGGGGCACAATAATATATAATGAGGGATCAAGAATGACGGGCTGCTATTGTGTTAACGATGGAATTATTAAATTATACAAAACGGGAGTAGAAGGTAAGGAACAAATAATTAGATTTGCAAAAAAGGGGGATATAATAGGCTTTCGTTCTGTATTAAGTAATGAAGCCGCTTGTACTTCAGCTAAGGTTATTGATGATGCTATGTTGTGTTTTATTCCATCGGTTACGTTTTTTGAACTGGTTGAAAATAACGCAAAATTTTCAATGGAGTTAATGCAGATGACTTGCAGGGAACTTGGTGAAGCAAATAGTTATATTACTGATATAGCTCAAAAAACTGTTAGAGAACGACTAGCCGAAATACTTATTCATTTAAAAAATGATTTTGGCCTTGACAATGAAGGGGTTTTACAAATTTCGCTTACCCGTGAAGAATTAGCTAATATTGTTGGCACTGCAACTGAATCAGTTATCCGCTTGCTTTCTGAATTTAAAAGCGATGCATTAATTGATTTAAATGGCCGAAAGATTAAACTTTTAAATATTCCGAAACTTATTAAAACAGGAAATATTTATGAATAGAGTTCAACAAGGATTTATTCTGAAATTATTAGCATAGACAACACAGACAAAAACGAATTAAGCCATAAGAATTTCTTATGTCGAATTCAGGTCATAACATTTTTCCGGTAAAAGAATCAGGACTTTTTATAATTTCTTTTGGTGTTCCGATAAATATAATATTTCCGCCGGCATCTCCACCTTCCGGGCCTAAGTCAATAATCCAATCGGCATTTTTAATAACATCTGTATTGTGTTCTATTATAACAACCGTTTGGCCAGAATTAACCAGTTTTTGAAACAAAATAAGAAGTTTTTCTATATCACTAAAATGTAAGCCGGTTGTGGGTTCGTCTAATAAATAGAGATTTTTAGTCCCTTTAGTATTTAGTAAGCTTACTGCTAATTTTAGTCTTTGTGCTTCGCCGCCCGATAACGTATTAGAAGCCTGGCCTAATTGCAGATAACCTAAACCAAGTTCTTCCAATAATGCAAATGCTGAAACAAGTGTGTTTTTTTGTTTGAAGAAATTTGTTGCTTCTGCAAAAGTCATTTGTAAAATATCATAAATAGTTTTGTTTTGTATTTTGCACTTTAAAATATCTTCATTGTATCTTTTTCCGTTACATTTTTCACAAACAGTCCATATATCTGCCATAAAATCCATGCTCACTTTTATTTGTCCCAAACCCTTACATGTTTCGCACCTTCCTTCTTTATTGTGATAAGAAAAATGTTTTTTTGTAAATCTGTTAGTTTTTGCTTCAAGCGTTTCTGCAAACAGGTTTCTTATTTGTTCAAACAAACCAATATATGTTATAGGAGTACTTAAAGGGCTTGTTCCAATGGGTGACTGGTCTGAAATAATAATGTTTTTAAACTTTTCAAGGCCATTTATTTTAGAACAATTTATTGCCTGCTTTTGATGCGCTGTTTTAGCAATAACCTCAAACAATAAACTTGACTTACCACTTCCTGAAACACCGGTAATTACAGTCATTCCGGGTGAGGGTATTTTTAAGTCTGTCTTTTTGAGATTGTTGGCACACGCACCTTTAATTTCAAGAAAAAAATCAGGATGACAGACGGGTTTAGTTATATTAATTTTTCTTTTTCCTGATAAATATTTTCCGGTAATTGACAGTGTGTTTTTTTTAATATCATCGGGTGTTCCGGTTGCAATTATTTCTCCTCCTGATTTTCCTGCTCCGGGGCCTAAATCAATAATATTATCAGCATTGTTCATTATGTTTTTATCATGTTCCACAACAATAACTGTGTTCCCTAAATCTCTTAACCTAATCAATTGCCTCGTTAAGTTTTGTGTGTCTTTGCTGTGTAAGCCTATGGTTGGCTCATCAAGCACATAGCATAAGCCTGTAAGTTCAGAAGCAATTAATCCGGATAAGCGAATTCTTTGAGCTTCGCCACCTGAAAAAGTATTTGCATTTCTACTAATTGTTAAATACGATAATCCTAAGGTGTTTAATGTTTCCAGCCTTTGCAGAACAGCAGTAATCAAATCTTTTATTAAATTAAGAGAATTGATAGTAACATGATTATTTCCCGGCCTTTTTAAAATGTCTGTGAATAGCAATATGCTTTGTTTTACAGATAAATCAGATAATTGGCTAATATTTTTTCCTGCAAACTGTACTTTTCTAATATTTTCTTTTAATCGTTCTCCGTTACAGCCTGAACATTTTACTTGTTTCATAATAGCCAACATTGATTCACCCCGGTTATCAGCATGTTTTCTGTTGTATTCTTCGTTAATATAATATACAAACCCCGGCCAGGAATTATTAAAAAAATGAGTTCCTTTTCTTTCTTTTCGTTTAAACTCCCAGTTAATATTATAAACATCTTTTCCCGTTCCAAACAGAGCAATACTTTTTTCCTGTTCGTTTAATTTATTCCAAGGACGGTTATAATCAATATTTTTAATATTACTTACTGCTTTTAATGTGGCAATATATTGTCCGTAAGGGTCGCCATAAAATTTACCGGTTTTTGTACCGTCCATTGCTCCATTTAGAATAGATTTGTCAGGATGTGTAATTAATTTGTCAGTATCGCAAACGGTTTCAAAACCAAGCCCATTACATTTTTCACATGCCCCGAAATGGTGGTTAAAAGAAAAATGTTGTGCAGAGTAATGTTCTTTCATGTTGCTGCCTGAAATGCCAACCCTGGAAAACAGTAACCGATAATGATCGTAAATTTCGGTTATGGTTCCAAGTGTAGAACGCGGGTTATTTGATAAGCTTTTTTGGTTTATAGCAATTGACGGACTTAACCCGGACACATTTTTAATTTGTGGTTTTTTCAGGTTTTTCATAAACCTTCTTGAAAAAGTAGATAAATTTTCCATATACCGGTTTTGTCCTTCGGCAAAAATTGTATCAAACGCCAACGATGATTTTCCGCTTCCTGAAACACCGGTAATAACCGTTATTTTGTTTTGAGGAATTGAAACATCAATGTTTTTTAAATTGTGAGTTGTAATACCTTTGAATAATAACGGATTATGTAAATTACTAACTGAGGAAGGTTTGTTTTTTACAGAAATATGATGGCCATTTATGAAAAACTCTTTCAGCATTGCTCCTGTATAAGAACCCGCAGTATCTGCAACTTTTTCCGGTGTTCCCATAGCCATTATGTTTCCTCCTTTTTCACCGTTTTCAGGGCCAAGGTCAATAATCCAGTCAGCTGAGCTGATAAAATCAGGATTGTGTTCAATTGATAAAACGGTATTTCCTTTTTCAACAATTTTTTGTAAGCTGTCAATTAGAATTTTTATATCATAAAAGTGTAATCCTGTGGTTGGTTCATCTAATATATATAGGGTTTTTCCTGAGGATGCTTTGCTTAGTTCGGTTGCTAGTTTTATACGTTGTGCTTCACCGCCGGATAACGTGGTTGATGGTTGTCCGAGTTTTATATATCCTAACCCAAGATCCTTTAGAGTGGTTAATTTTTTATGAATATTTTGTTCTTGGTAAAAAAACAAAAGGGCTTCGTCAATAGTTAATTCCAGTATATCATTAATAGATTTTTCGTGATATAACAAAGATAAAGTGTCCTTATTAAATCTTTTTCCGTTGCAGGTGTCGCAAACAGCTTCTGCATTTCCTAAAAAATGCATTCCTATTTGTTTAATTCCGGCTCCCTGACAATCTTCGCATCTTCCGCCCTTAACATTAAATGAAAAACGCCCTTTTTTCCATTTTTTCTCTTTTGCTTCAGGTAAAGAAGCAAATAAATCTCTTATTAAGTCAAAAAGGCCGGTATAAGTTGCCGGATTACTTCTTGGGGTTTTGCCAATAGGAGCCTGGTCAATTTCAATTATATTTCGAAAAGCATTAATTCCTTCAATTAATGAACACCCAAATGTTTTTGACTCTTTTCCTGAAAGATAATACTGTAGGTTTTTAGCAATTACATTTTTCACTAATGTTTTCTTTCCCGACCCGGAAACCCCGGTTACAACATTAAAAGCCCCGGTTTTTATGATAACAGTTATGTTTTTTAAATTATTGACTGAAATATCTGAAAAGATTATATTTTCATGTCCTGTTCTGTAAGTAGGATGTTTTTTGTTGTTATGGTTGGTTAAATATTGAAATGTTTTGCTTTGAGGATAATTTCCTTTTAAAAAATCCTTAAAATAGCCGGCAAACATTAGTTCTCCTCCTTTTATACCGGCTCCGGGGCCTAAGTCAATCAAATAATCTGCTTGTTGTATAATTTCTGCATCGTGTTCAACAACTATTATTGTATTTCCATTGTTGCGTAATTGTTTAAGAAGCGAAATTAATCGCTGACTGTCTTTCTGATGCAGGCCAATTGAGGGCTCGTCTAAAACATAAATCATTCCTCGTAAGCCCGATAAAGCTTGTGTTGCCAGTCTTATTCGCTGCGCCTCTCCGCCGGAAAGCGTAGTTGATTTTCTGTTCAGGGTTAAATATCCAAGGCCAAGTTCTTTTAATAAAGAAATTCTCTTATTTATGGGTTCAACAATGGTTTTTGCAACATTTTTATGGTTTCCCGACAAAGTTAAATTTGATAAAAAAACTTGTAATTGGGCAAGAGAAAATGAAGATAATTCAGCAATGTTTTTTCCGTTCAGGTCAACTGATAAAGCAGCTTTGTTAAGTCTTAACCCCTGGCAGCTTTTACAGGTAATGCTTTTTGCAAATCGCAAGATATTGGGATTTCTATCTCTTTTTAAAATTTCTTCCATTATGGGAATAATACCTTTATAATATCCTTCTTCTCTTGGTTTGGCTGTTATTCCAGACCATTTCATTCTCGATTCAAGAGTGTGTTTCCCAAATGGTATTTTTAACTCATTGGTTCCAAACAAAATAATATTTTTCTGTTCACGGGTTAAATTCTTCCATGGAATATCTACATTAAAGCCATGATGGTTGCATATTTTATTCATCACATCAATCGTAACCTGAGAATATATTGTGTAGCCGGATGGAGTTGTAATTTTTAAAGCTCTGTCGCGCAGAGATTTGTTTTCATCTGCAATAATCAGATTTTCATCAATCGCATCCTGAATGCCTAATCCTTTACAACCGGGGCATGCTCCATAATTTGAATTAAATGAAAAAAGCCGTGGCCCATATTCAGGTATTTCGGAATGACAGTTTAAGCAAGCATTTTTAGTTGAGTATCGCTCGGTTTTATTGTCGGATAAAATTTTAATTACACCCTTGCCTATTGATAAAGCATTCGTAATAGCAATGTTAAATTGAGATTGGGTTTTGGTGTCAATTAGTGTTTCAAAAACAGGAATTTCAATTTGGTGAACTTTGGTTTTATCAAGCTCCGGAATAGATTTTAAAGATTCAAATTTACCATCAATACGTACTGTTTTATATGATTGCTTTGAAAATTCTTTTAGTATTTTTATATATTCTCCTTTATGTCCATCAATAATTACAGCTAATAAAGTTATTTTTTTGTTGAAGTATTTATTAAAAATGATTTCTTGCAATTGATTTTTGCCTAATACTTTAAGTGGCTCATTACATGAAGGACATTTTCTGTTTCCAACGTTAGCGTATAAAAGGCGCAAAAAATCATAAATTTCAGACATAGTACCAACGGTAGATCTTGGGTTTTTAACAACAGATTTTTGATCAACTGCTAATGTTGGCCTTAACCCGGTTATTTGCCCCACATCAGCACGCGTTAATTTATTAAGATATTGCCGTGCAAAGCTGGAAAAGGTTTCCAAATAACGTTTTTGTCCTTCTTTAAAAATAATATCGTATGCCAAAGAAGATTTTCCTGAGCCGGAAACTCCGGTTATTACAGTTATTGTATTATGCGGAATTTCTAAATTTATTGACCGGAGATTATTTTCATTTGCTCCTTTTATAACTATACTCTGTATCATTTTTAAATGTTAATAAATTTAAAAGCAAATGTATTTATAATAACCTAAAATAGGTAAATTCAGTTTGCTAAATAAAGTTGTCATGCCGAACGTCATAGATTGCGGAGGTTTTTCACTTTTGCTAATTCATACTATCTTCATTAATTGTTCAAATTTTAACCAGACTTTCCATATTCGCATATTTTTCGGCACTTAAATAAAAGTATTCGTGTGCTTATTGTACCCAACCGGTTTCTATAGGATTAGTATGTAAATAATTGACAATAAAGTAATCTGTTTGTTTGGAAAGGATTGCTTCGTTTTCCGATAGCCGGCGGGGG
>JAADFW010000189.1 GCA_013152655.1 Chlorobiota bacterium | reverse complement strand
TACAAGTACTGGCAAATGAAAAAGTATTAAAATGGAACAGGCAAAAGCTTAATATTCATGGAGGTGCAATAGCTTTAGGACATCCAACAGGAATAAGTGGTGCACGTATTTTAGTAACAGGATACTACGCTTTAAAGCGTTTAAATAAAACTTATTGTATAGCCGGTATTTGTGGTGGTGGAGGAGTAAGTACGGCAATTATTATTAAAAGAGAATCATAATTTTTATTGTCCTGTCATTCTTTTTTTACTGTCATTCCGAACAAAGTGAGGAATCCCCTATTAAAAGGGAGATCTCTCATTTCATTCCATTTCGAGATGTAAGAAGGAAAATTTTGAAAACTATATAAAAAATAAAATATTAGTTTCTTCTATTACAAACTGAAAGCTATGCCTTTTAATAATAATATTTTGATTTATCAAGGTTTTAAAATTTACTACTTTTTTGGACAATAAATATACTGCTCAAAACCATAGTTGTACCAATAAACCCTTTTACACCGAGCATTTCATTCAAAAAAGCCCAACCCATAAAAACAGCAAATACAGGAGTGATAAAAATAGAAAATGAAATCATTAAAGCGGTGGTATGTTTTGCAAGCCAATAATAAATTAAATATGAAATTGCAGTGCCAATTATGGCTAAATAAACAATGCTGACGCCCAGTTTTACTGACATAAGTATTACAGGGAAAGGTTCAAAAAATAGGCTTATTATTGTAAAAGCTATTGCTGTAATTATAATTTGAGCAGTAACTTCAGTAAGTGGTTCAATGGTTTCTTCCTTTTTTCTTAGCCAAACAAGTGCAAATGCACCACTAACTGCAGCTAAAATAATGGCAAACATACCAAGAAGCCCCCATTGAGTCAACCATTGAAGCCTTTCATTAAATATTAATATAAGCCCGGATAACCCTAAGAATATACCAATCCATTTTCTAAAACTTGCCCTTTCATTAACTAAAAGGAAATGTGCAAATGGAATAACAAAAAGTGATTGTGTAGAAAACAAGACAGAAGCCAAGCCGGATGAAATGTGAACTTCGCCCCAATATACAAGTCCATAAGGAATAATAAACATAAAAATTGCCAGGAAAATTGACCTTTTCCAAAAATATAGTTTTTGAGGTAATGTTTTTCTCTTGAATTTAAGGTATCCGAAAAGCATAACAGAGGCTAAAATAAACCGGAATGATGCTGAATACATTGGAGGAGCATCCTGTAAACCATATTTTATAGCAAGCCAAGTTGATCCCCAAATTAATGAAAGTAAAATAACTGATGCCCAAAGTATTAAAATTGAAGGTGTTCTTTTCATGATAATTTCAGATTGACTCGAGTAAGAAATTATTCCTTGTAATTAAATATAAAACCAAGCAATTCTTTTTATCAAAGATTGTATATATACGCACAAATTGTCTCAATCAATCATGAAACCCATAACTATTACATCATCAACTTGCTCATTGATTCCACACCATTTTTCAAAACTCTGACTAATTATTTTAAGTTGTTCATTGATAGGTGAAATTGAAATATCTATAAGTAATTGTTTAAAATTACTTTTTCGGAATTTTTTATTATCCTGTCCACCAAACTGATCGGCAAATCCATCGCTAAAAAGGTAAATTAAATTTCCTGATTGTATTTTTATTTCTTTTTTCGTAAACTGCCTTCCATTCATACGATGAATACTTACCGGCATTTTATCCGGAAGAAGTTCAATCAACTCATTATTTTTAATAATAAATAAGGGATTATTTGCACCTGCATATTCTAATATATTTGTTTTTTTATTTATTACACATAATGCTATATCCATTCCATCCTTGCTGCCTTCTTCCTCTTCTGACTGATGCAATGCATTTATTATTCTTACCCTTAAACGATTAATTATTTCAGCCGGATCAGTTATTCTTTTATTATTAACTATTTCATTTAAAAATGTAATCCCAATCATGCTCATTAATGCACCCGGAATACCATGGCCCGTGCAATCAGCAACGGCAATAATAATTTTTTCTCCTTGTTTTGAAACCCAGTAAAAATCACCGCCAATTATTTCTTTAGGTTTATAAAAAATAAATGAATCGGGAAGTAGCTTTTTTGTATATTCAATTGTAGGTAAAATTGCATTTTGAATGTGTTTTGAATAAATAATACTATCGGTAATTTCGTCCCGCTGCCGGATTATTTCCTTTTCTGCATTTTTAATATCAGTAATGTCAGAATCAATAGCAATTAACTTTGAAATATTACCTTTTTTATCAAGTATTGGTGTAATTGTTGTCTGCACCCATACATCTTCATTTGATTCTTTTTTATATGAGAATTCGTAGTTTACTGTAATTTTCTCAGTTAAGCATTTTGCAATTATTTTTTTTATATCTGGATTGCTGGAAACTTCCAGGATATTTTTGCCTCTTTTTGTTATAAATTCTTCTAATGTTAAATTATATATCCTGGTAAAACCTTCATTTATCCATTCAAAATTTCCTTCTGCATCCATAATAACTATAGCATTGTCAGTTTTACTTGCCGCAATTGAAAGTTTTTCAAGTTCCTTGTTTTTTATTTCTAATTGTTTTGCCTGAAAAGAAATATTTTCTTTTTGTGTATTGATCTCTTCTTTTTGCTGTTCTAATTCAACATTTTTCTCTTCAATATCATCCTTTTGTTTCACTATTTCTAAAGTTCTTTCCTTTACAATTTTTTCAAGATTTTCTTTTTCTATTCTTATTCTTCTCGTGTTTAGTTTAACAATTAACCAAACAATAATGAATATTAGTATTCCATAAATTAAATATGCAATAAGAGTCCTGTACCAGGGTGCTAAAATCTCGAATTGGTACTGTGCTATGGCGCTTTCTTTTTCGTATATATTTTTAGCTTTTACATTAAAAACATAATCACCCTCCGATAAGTTAGTATATTCTTTTTCAGTTTTAAGAGACCAGTCTGACCATTTATCATCATAACCTTCAAGTAAATAACTATAATTCGTTTTAGTATGGTCTTCATAAAACAAAGCAGAATAAGTAAATTGCAATGTTTGTTTTTTAAAGGGTAATTCTACAATATTGACATTAGTTTCAGTGCCACCAAAAATTAATTTACCATTAGCAATAACTTTTCTAATAAGAACAGGAAAGTGATCACGATACTCAGTTTTTATCTGTGGATTATAACGAATAAGCCCTTTTTCAGTACAATTAAAAACATTGCCCGAATCAACAGGACAAATGTTTTCAACATATAAACCTTCTAATTTAAGAAAAGGAATTATTTCTAATTTATACGAACTGTCGTTTTGTAATAATAAAACTCCTTTTTTATCCTCTTGTTGAAAGTAAATATTTCCATAGTTGTCCTGAGTAAACTTATCAATAGCTTTCTCGTTTTTAAGCAGTTTACTAAACATTTCATCAGGGCTAAAATGTTTAGTTTTGCTATTAAATTAATTTTTG
>JAADFW010000188.1 GCA_013152655.1 Chlorobiota bacterium | reverse complement strand
TTTTGGATTTTTGACCTTTAAAATTATAAAAAAAGCAAAATTGCAAAAGATTTTGCGGTGCTAATTACTTGTAGTTGTTTTCAGTCCAAAATTTGCCCTTATTATTTTTATACGTTGTTGGCAATAGTGTTTACTTCAAGCGTTTTCCTAATAAATCAACAATTTCTTTTGGCCAAATTACAAATTTGCCATATTGTCCTTCTTTTTCATATCCACCAAACTCTTTTCCTTTTTTTGTTAAAATCCAATCATCATCTTTTTTATACATTAATTTATTTTCATTCAGAAAAGAGTTTATTTTTCGGCTACTTACACCAATTTCTTGTGAAATTTCCTTTGTTGTATATCTTTTTCCATTCGATTTTGTTGTTTTAGATTTTTTATCCGCTTTATCAATATCTGCTTTTTTGATTACTTTCTTAACTGAAACTCTGATTTCTTCACTAACTATTAAAATTCTTTTAGCTTCATTGTAAATCTCATTATACAGCTCTGGGTTTTCGCTTTTTTTAACTAAAATCCTCATTTCATCATTATTTTGTTGCGAAAACGAATACAAATTCATAGAAGTCACTATTGCTTCACTTTCATTTATGTAACATTTCGCGTGTAAAGAATTTAAAATACTTGTTCTTATTCCATTTTGAACTTCAAGCCAATTACTTTCTTCAACTTGCAATTTATTTTCTCGGTAAACTATCCTAATATCCTTTTTTTGAATATTCAAATTATGAAGATGGTCTTTAATTCGTTTGTGAAATTGCAAATATGGACTTATTAATATTAATCTATCTTGGGTATTCTTTATTAATTCTTCAAGATGATAAGAAACTCCTGTTGTATTTAGAAATTTAGCCATTTATATTAATTTTTTCTTAGTTATTTTCAATTCTGTATTTTTTTGTTTTGCATTATTGCCAACGGTGGTATAAGAAGAGTAAGGGATAAAATACCATTACTGTTTCAATTACAAAAAGAGTAAACTGCATCTGTTTTTGAGCTATTAAAGTTATTAAAATTTCAAAATCGGATGTAATTTACGGTGTTAATTCCTTATTGCTAACTTTCAGTTTGGCAATTTGCCCTTATTAATTTTATACCTTGTTAGCAATAGGCTTTCTATCGTTTTTTAATCATTTTAGAGGGGTTTTGTCTTGTATCAAAAACATCAACTATTTCAATCCTGTTACTTTCTATATTTATCCAATAAATAATCTTAAAATTATTCTCACAAACTAAATATTTAAAATCCTCCTCATAATTACTTAAAAACAATTCTGATTGTCCGACATTTGGTTGCTTTATCAGTATGTTAACTTTTTTGGTTATTTTAGTTGCAATTTTTATAGCTGTTTTTACACTGGCAATATTTTTATAAAAAGAATAAATCTTATGCAACTCATTTTTTGCGAAATCTGTCCAATAAATCTTTAATTCCACTCTTCAATCTCTTTTATAAGTTCTTTATTTTCAGTTAGCAACCCATTTTTAGCATCTTCCATAGATTTTTTTATTCTTTTATTAAGTTCATAGGAAGTCATTTGGCTCTTATCCGGTTTTGTTGTAAATTTTGAAAGTAATTTTTCAAATTGAGAAATAATCTCATCATTTTGCAACTTGATGAATTGTTCGATAAATGATAATTTTCGTGTTTCAATATTCATAATTGTTTATTTTTTTCAAATTTACAACATTTTTCTTTTAGAGGATGGATTTTTACTTTTTTTTTGCTTGTTGCTAACGGTTTGAATATGGTGCGTACCGCAGTTTGAAACGATTATTTTTCGTGTTACAACAAACTTTATTACTGTAATCTTCATATTATCAATCAATTGCGGTATGCACTATATTTGTTGTTAGCAACTTTATTTTGTTTTGCACGAAAAAATTCCGTATTCATTTCATCAATAATTTCCATTGAAACACCAGTCATATCAGGGAACATTGTCAAATGAGAAATGTTATATTTATTTTTTAATTCGTATTTGATTTCCTCTCGAACAGTATTTGGTATAAAGATTTTTGTCATTGCTTCTTCAAAAATTGAATAATAATCTAATGGATGAATCATAGTTCCATAATAAACAAATACTCCCTCTTGAATTCTAACTCTTTCATCAACACATTTAGAGTTTATGCAAATAGGAAAGTCAATATTTTTTAACGATTCAAATTCATATTCGTTTAAGTTAATAATTTCTGACTTTCTAAATGAGTGCTTATTTACTTCAACTGGATTTATACAATAAACTGACGAACCTTGCTTTGTAAAACTATTATTAGAGGTAAACTCATCTATTTCACCATCTATATCAAAACTACTGGATGAAGGGCTTGAAACACTAAAATACAATGCTATTAATTCATTTATTGTAAAATCTAATAGGCGAGTCGGAATCCCGTAATGTTGCATTAAATACAAATAATCTATTTCGTCAAAGTCTGAACAATCTTTATATTTTATTACATATTTTTTAAATTTTTCAACAGAAAGTTTAGCATTTTTAATTAAATATCGCTCTCTCTTATAATATGGTTCGTTAATTGAAATGTCAAATTTTTCTCTGAATAATGACGGTTCAAGTTGATATTTAGAATATTGCTGACCTCTAAACCAAATATTTCCTTTTTGTTTATTTTTAGCAATAACCGCTAAATATTCAGCTATATTTTTTACAATTTCAAGATTCATTATTTATTAATATATTCAAGAACAATTAAAAAGTTCTGTATAAAAACAACACCTATTAATATAAAGCCTATTGTAAAGAAAAAAAATGTTGATAATCTTATATATTTATTTTTTTTTGAAATTAATTCACGAATACTCCAAAATGATTCTACTGGTTTTTTAACAACAATTAAGTCATTAAGCTCAACTTGAAAGAGAGAATTATCATTCGGTTGTCCATTATCTTTTTTGAGTAGATTAGCTATTTCAGGATAAAATGCTCCTATTCTTTCAGGCCAAGAATTTACCCAATGAATAAAATCAATTAATTCTGTTTCAAGTCTGGAAGTTATATTTCCTTGCTCTTTATAATCTGTATAATTCTTAAAATCTTTTATGAAGTTAGGACAAAATATTGTATATAGAAATGTTCCTATTGAAAAAGCAACTGCACTGAAATAAAATAATGTCCAAGAAAAAGGAAGTTCTGGGTGAAAATAAATTTTGTAATTAGTAAAAATTAAAAATTTTGATTCGCCAAATTCAATACTTTTCACAAAAATTGGCACAAAAATTATCCAAAATACCGAAGATTTTATAACCTTACTATTACCTATTTTTCTAATATCTGACCATTTGAAGTTATTATATAAAACTTTATCAATTTTTGACATTTGATACTTTGTTATTTTAATGTTTTTTGTTTTTTGTCTTGTACTGAAATAGGTTGACTCTTTTTTGTGTTTTTTTGTTAATAATTAATACCGAAAAGTTATTTCCGAATTAATTTTCCCGG
>JAADFW010000187.1 GCA_013152655.1 Chlorobiota bacterium | reverse complement strand
TATCTCTTCGCTTAAAAAAAATTCCAATACCACTTATGTTTGTTTATCTATAAATCGTTTCTAAATAGTTATAGTTTATTTCTTATTTTTTTAAGGAAAACACATTGCTTTAACAACGGTTAGTATATGGTTTTGTGGCGGATTTTGAAACACAAATCTTTCAATTTACATCGATGTTTATTTATTGTTAAAATGTTCATAATTAGCACTTCACCCGCCATAAACTATATACATTGTTGGGTGTTCGTTTTATTTTTTAATCAAAAGTTATTATCCCTTTTTTGATTTTAAAACTAAAAAGTCTTGAACTATCAACATTCTTTCCGTTTAGTTTTCCTGCTTTCCATTCTCCAAGCAAATTAAAGACAGCTTCTATCTGTTTGTCAAGTTCAGCACTTTTGGTTTTATTGTCCATTTTACACTTAATTACTTCTCCTTTGCAGTTGATAATTAGTCCAATCATTCCTTTGTCCTTATACTTTGGATTGTCCTTTAAAAATTGAATTTCAGAGTTTAAACGTTTCAATATTTTATCTTTTGATATTGGACAAATTGCTTCTTCTTGTCCGTCAAAAGAGGAAAAAAGAGCGTAAACTTCATTTTTGTCACAAATTCCAGGAATATCTTCTTTAACTTCCATTTTTGCCACGAATTGAGCAGATGCAGTTAGTCCAATTAATCCAATTATTACCGTTAAAATCCTTTTTTTCATCATTATTAGTTTTTGTTAATTCTAAACAACATCAAAGTTATTTATTTGATTTATAGCATTTCATATTTTCATTTTCATTCCTTTTTTTAATCGTTGCCGAAAATATTCATCTGAATTTTGTAGTAGGATAATGACACCCAACAACGGTTTGAATATGGTGCGTTTGGCATTTAACGGCTCATCTCTTTCCATTTACTACTATGTTTGTTTATTGCTATTATCTTCATTATTAGCACTATCCGCCAAATGCACTATATTTTTTGTTGGCGGTTGGGCAATTATTTATACTCATTTTTTATTTAAATTTTCAATGGAATACACATATCCATAATTTTTGTCTCTTTCATATTTTATTATTTGTTCAGTATAATTAACAATTGAATCAATCAGAAATTTATAACAAGAGTTGTCAATTAAAGAATATTTAATATAAATCGGTAATCCTTTGGGAACAGGCTCCATAAAAAGTGAATTACTAAATATTTTTCTTTTATTATCTATATTCGTTGAATACCAAGTTCGAACTTCAATTCCTCCTCCAAATAATTTTCGTATAGAACTATCAACAAAGACTAATTCAATTTTAGTCTCATTTGAATTCAATCTTTCTTTACACTTTTTATCTGTTAATGGTCCCCATATAAATAAAAAAATGAACCAGCAAGCAGGTATTAATCCAATAATAATTTGTATTTTCTTTTTTCTATTCATTAAATTTATACCCTAACATTGATTTAAGCTTTGGCTATCTGCCTTACCGCCAACGGTGGCATATGAAACGTAAGGGATTTGAAAAACTGACCTATCAAGTTTGCTCATAGCCAAAACTGTGTTTTGACACAAATTTAAAACTATAAACTAAACCGTCAAAACGCAGTTTTGGCGGAACTGATTAAACGTACGAACGTTTCGTAACTCACTATAGCCCTTATGTTTTATATGCATTGTTATGTGGCGATATTCATTCTACTTTAAGTTCTATTTTATCTTTTTCTTTAGAACAATTCATTATTTTAATATCATTCAAGATGTCTTTTTTGAATAAGTTAATAATGTTTGATTTAACAATTTCTGGTATTTTCAAACCAAAAACAATTTCTTTTAAACAATGAGAAGAGTTAAAATCATGCAAGCCAAATTTTGGTGAAATAAGTCTAACTTCTTTTTCATATTCCCAGTCTGTTGATTTAATAAACTCAACATCTTTCAAGGATGGTCGTTCATTTGCGAATGGATTTATGAACCTATACTCGTTTGTATATTGAACTTGCTTTATCCACGGTTTTGTAATATGTTTTCCTTCAAACCAATCATGCGTATGAGATATTTCAATTAAGTTTTCATCTATTCCTAACGTAATCCCTTTATGATTGTCAGCATAATGTGACCACATAAGAATGTTGTTTAAATTTTCTTCTTTAGCAAAACAACATACTCCTTTATTTTTTCGGTACTCTAATGTTTTATTAAATTCTTCTTCAAGTTTTAAAGGATTGCTTAAATAAAAATCAATCTTTGCTTTTATATATTCTTTAGGTCTATTTCGATTATTTAATTTAATGTGATTAACAATTTGTTCTTTATTTTTTGAAATATCAATTCGGTAAGGCACATCCCATTCAAAAGGGTCATTAAAATCATCAACTTTACTGAACCAAAGTTTCGAATCGCTTAGAGTAGATAATAAAAAATCAATATTGCCGAAAAACTTATAAATCATTGTATTGTAATTGTAAATGAATCAGACCAAGTTCTATTATATTTTTCTTTTAGATTAATTGTAAAATTTACTTGCTCGCCAATAGTTGCAGTACTGCTAATTTCAATATAAAACGAATATGACAAATCATTTGGACAGGGAATTATTTCACCCTGTTCATCATATAATTTCCCTTGTATTTCTTCATTAGCAGGAAACTCTCCAAAAATGTTTTCAAATCGAATTGGAAAATTTTCTTTGGATAAATCCACAAGATTGCTTGTTGTTGAAACAGTTGCGGTAACAGCCTCTAAGTCAGATTCACCGTTATTCTTTAATACTATTTTTACATAAGTCTTACTTGAAGGACTAAAACCACTTCCTCCATTAGTTACATAGCTAAAAACATAATCTATCTCTTGAATTGATAAATCAATAGGTAAATCTTCACCTGTGAAATTTTCAGAGCTTTTATCATTGGGATTATCCCGTTCTAAATCAGGTATCAATTCACATCCTGAAAGCATAAATAGCAATATTAAATAAATATAATTCAGTTTCATAGATTTAGAATTTATAAATTAAACATAAACCTGTTCCATTATTGTTTAAACAAGGATTTAAAGATATATCACCTTTATACTTTTGATTGTTTTTTTTATCTATAGAACCTTTGTTAGCAGTCCAAATAATATCCCAAATCCATATTATAGCACCAGAACCTAAAGCGATATAAGATAATTTATTTTGGGTATTTGCTTTTTCATAAAAAGAATAAATTTCTGTTTGCAAAGTGGCATTATGATATGATTCATAATTATTTGAAGACTCGATATTCAAATAAACACCTGTACCTATTAACCCATATGCTAAAAATGTTGTTATAAGAGGAGAAGTGTTTTTACCAAAAATAGAACCTTTACCACCATTCACTAAATAATTTCCTATACCAGGGAAAGGTATTGATAATAGAGCAGCACCACCACCAGCTAAACCTTTGGTTTGTTCGTAAGAAATTTCTAAATCTTCTTTATTACCAATTGTTACAGAGCTATAATTCACTTTATATTTACCCAAAATAAA
>JAADFW010000186.1 GCA_013152655.1 Chlorobiota bacterium | reverse complement strand
ATTATTTTATCCTGTAATAAAACTGATAAATTATGTTGTTACAGAAATGGGATTTGCATCACCATTAAGCAATCCGGCTTCAATTCCTGTTGCCTTGTCAATATTTCACAGTGCGTTTAATATTACAAATACCTTTATTATGGTTTGGATGCATTGGTCGGGATTGCAATCACTCTTCAGCATCTTTTAGAATTCGGCGGTAAATTAAGCGAACTGAAGAATTCACTCCCACAATATTTTATACTAAAAGAAAAAATTGATATTAGCAAAAGTAAGATTAGCGCCGATAAAATAATTAAAGAATTTTCTAAAAAATATAAAAACGAAAAGTTAAATACCTCAGACGGATTAAGAATCGATTTTCAGAAAAGCTGGGTTCATATTCGTAAATCAAACACCGAGCCGATTTTAAGAATTATTGCCGAAGCACCAACTAAAACCGAAGCGAAAAAACTTTTGAATCAATTTGCAATTACTTGAGTGAAATTAACTTAATGTAATTTATTTCTTTTTTGGATATAACTAAATAATGCTTTGTCAAAAGGTGTGTCTGTCGTAATTAAGTTATATTCAATTTTTGAGTTCAAACATTCGGATTTAATTTTGCCTGTAAATTCTTGCATGGCTTCAACGTATGCTTTTTGTATCTGGTATGGTTGTGTTGTCATTTCTTCTTCCGTTTCCAAATCTTTAAATATAGAATCTCTATCAAAAGCAAAATTATTTTCAACCGGGTCTAATATTTGAAAAACTATCACTTCATTCTTTTTATATCTGAAATGTTTTAATGATGTTAAAATCGAATTAATATCGTCAAAAAAATCAGAAATAATTATTACCAATCCCCTTTTATTAATTTTCTCTGCAACTTCATTCAGACAAGATGATGTGTTTGTTTTATTGGAAGGAAGTATTTTCGTAAGACTTTTCAACATTTGCTGATAATAAACTTTAGATACTTTTGGTGTGTAATACTGATGAATCCTGTCGGAATAAAAAGCAAGACCGACAGCGTCCTGTTGTTTTATCATTAGGTAAGATAATGCAGCCGCAAGTGTTTTTGAATACTCTATTTTACTTATATTTTTTTCAGAAGCAAATTCCATTGATTTACTAACATCAAGTAAAACGTGGCATTTTAGATTTGTCTCTTCTTCAAATTGTTTGATAAAAAACTTTTCGGTTTTTCCGTAGACTTTCCAATCTACATCTTTTAAAAATTATCGCCTTGTATGTACGGTCTATGCTGGCTAAACTCAACACTGAAACCGTGATAAGGACTTTTGTGCAGTCCAACCATAAACCCTTCAACAACCAGCTTGGCTTTGATATCTAAAGAATTTAATTTTGATATAACCGCAGGGTCTAAATAATTTCTGTTATCGTTTGCTTGGTTCTGCATTAAGAATTTTTCTTTGTGCTGTTCTTAATTATTTTATCGGGAGGAATGCCCATATTTTTTATTTCTTCTTTTGCCGAAGTTACCAATTCACTTTTGGGATATTTTTTAATAAACAATTCATATATATTTTTTGCTTCATCGTATCTATTAAGAGCATTTGCTGTAATGAAAGCAGACATAAATAATGCACGGGGGGCATCTTTGCTGTTGGGATATTTATCAAATATTTCTTTATAATACTTAGCAGATATTGACATTGTAGAATCATCACTTATATTTGGAACCCTTTTATTTTGATACAATAATGCCAATTTCATCAAGGATTCAAGAGCCTCTTTACTATTTGGAAATTCTCTTAAAATTAAATTGTAGTTTTTTACTGCTTCAGTATAGTTTTTATTGGCTGCATTTTTATCCGCTAAATTAGAATAATCTTGAGGAGTTTTTTTGCTGCAGCCGAAAAGAATAAATGACAGTAATAATAAAGATATTATTGATTTCATAATTTTTCTTTTGTTTTTTAATATTAAAATTAAGACTTTGTATTTAACTTCTAAATTTAATTATACTTTTTAATTATGCAAATATGTTTCAGGTTTCAATTGTTTAAATTATCTCTATAAATAAAATTAAATGAATACAACAACAATACAATTTTACCGGTTAAGAAAAAAAGCCATAGTTATCTCTTTGCTGATTGCAGTAATAATGCTTATCGCGAAATTGGGGGCATATTTTATTACCAATTCTGCCGCCATTTTTTCTGATGCCATTGAATCTGTCGTACACATATTAGCAACTTCTATGGCATTTTACAGCATTATTCTTAGCTCAAAACCTGCCGATGATTCTCATCTTTACGGGCACGGAAACATAGAATATTTTTCAGCGGGTGTTGAGGGTTTGTTCATTATAATTGCATCTGTCTATATCATTTATAGTGCCATTGATAATATTATTATAGGTACAACATTAAAACAGTTGGATCTGGGTATTTACATAATAAGCAGTGCCGGAATAATAAACTTAGCGTTGGGACTTTACCTAATTAGAATGGGTAAAAAAACAAATTCTTTAACATTAACAGCTGACGGTAAACACGTCTTAACCGATTCTTTTACCAGCATCGGTGTTATTATCGGTATCGTTTTAGTTCTGATTACGGGCTTTCAAATTATTGATCCGATAGTTGCAATACTTGTTGCATTAAACATCCTTCACACAGGTTACAATTTAATAAGAGGTTCCATCGGTGGATTGATGAATGAAACGGATAAAGCATTATTAGATAAAATAGTAGAATGTTTAAAAAGCAAAAGAAGAGATTATTGGATAGATATCCATCATTTAAGATTTTGGGAATCAGGAGAAAATACATTTTTAGATTTTCACCTTACGCTCCCCTATTATTTTAATATTAGAGAATCTCACTTAGAGGACGAATATATTGAAACCTCTTTACAGGTAGGAATTCCTAACGCTCAAGCAAGGATTCACTTTGATTATTGTACCGATAATTTATGCAAATACTGTGCATATAAAGATTGCAAAGTAAGAAAAGAAGAATATTCAATTTCTTTGGAATGGACGGAAACAAAAATGCTCGGTGAACCGATTGAACCAAAAGGACATATTAGTTAATACTTAACATTCTCATTTTTCTTCATCGAAGCTGCAGCCATTTTAATCCTGTATTCTTTTAACCTTTCTTTAATATCATTATCCTCAATTGCCAAAATTTCAACGGCAAGCAAGGCGGCATTTTTTGCTCCGTCAACAGCTACAGTAGCAACCGGAATTCCACTCGGCATTTGCACAATAGAAAGTAAAGAATCCATTCCTTCAAAAGATTTCCCTTTTATCGGGACCCCAATAACAGGCAGTGTAGTATTAGCAGCGGTAACTCCGGGCAGATGAGCAGCTCCGCCTGCTGCTGCAATAATAACTTTTAACCCCCTTTCCTCCGCTGTCCGGGAATATTCTGCGTGTTCTTCCGGCGTTCTATGGGCTGAAAGTATTTTTACTTCAAAAGGAATATTAAATTCTTTACAGACTTCAAAAGCCTTCTGCATTATTGGTAGGTCAGAATCGCTACCCATTATTATTCCTATCACAGGATTTTCATTCATATTATTTAAGACATTTATTTGATAAAATTATGTTACTCAAAGATAGTAAATATTTTAATCTCTCCAATTTATCTTTTTAAATTTTATTCCATCAGACTGAAATAATATTGCTCCTTCTTTATCAGTCCGGTATAGCTTTGAATTATACCTTTGTAACCTACTTAACACACTAGCGGAAGGGTGATGATACTTATTGTATTTGCCGACACTAATTATACTGTACAGAGGTTTTATGTAATAAATAAAATTCTCGGTACTACTTGTTTTGCTTCCGTGATGCGGTACTTTTAAAATACCGGATTTAAGAAAATCCTTATAATAATCCGTGTAGTATTTCTCACCTTTACTTTCAATATCGCCGGTAAATAAAATGCTGGTTTCTCCATAGACAATTTTTATAATACCGCTTTTATTATTACTTGATAATCTTTGATAATTGGTATTGTCAGTATTATTCAAAATATAAATTCTAACATTTCCTTCACTAATAATTTTTTGTCCATAATATTTCTTTATCAATTTCTTCTTACTTATAAGTTGTTCAAATTTAACATCTTTTGATAAAGTCGAATCATAGGTAGGTTTAATGAGTTCATTTATTATTCCTTTGCCGATTAAATAGTTGTATCCCCCGTAATGGTCAATATCCATGTGGGACACAAAGGCTAAATCAATTTTATCAATATTTAGGTGGTTTAAAAGCGGTTCTATTGTATACGTCCCTGTGTCAAAATTTTTGTTTCTAATCCCGGCATCAATTAAAGAAGTTCTACCATCCGGATATTTAATTAATATTGCATCACCCTGTCCAACATCAACCATTAAAACACTTAACTTATTTTCCGGAAGTAGATCATTTTTTGTAAGTGAAGTAAATAAAAAAATATTTGCAATTATCAGGAAAATGATAATTATTCCGGCATAAATATTTACAAGTTTTTTCTTAACAAATAGTAAGAAAAATAAAAAAGAAAATATGATAAAAGCATCATAAAAATTGAGATTGGATATACGAATAAAGGAGAATCCGAGATTCCCAGTTATTTTAATAACCCAAAACATAAAGCCTGAAAATAATTCATTTGCAGAAGCATAATAAATTGCTATTGACGGCAATATTGGATTTAGTAAAAGTGATACAATACCTGTTGCAATAATAACACCCACCAAAGGAATAACAACAAG
>JAADFW010000185.1 GCA_013152655.1 Chlorobiota bacterium | reverse complement strand
ATTTAATGATAATTTTGATAAAACAAAAATTTTGAAATCAATTTCTAAAATAATTAACTATTTTTGTTTACATAGTAATATTAAATTATTTCTAAATAATAAGGAAGAGTTATGGAAAAAATTATGTCAATATTTTTCATTTTTGTATTAACTATAAGCCCAAGATTAATTTTTGCTTATACAGGTGAAATAATTCAATCTTTCGATACTCCTGCATTATACCCGACAGGATTAACATACAACGGCAAAAATTTAATTTTAGCAGATAGAAAAGCCGACAAGTTGTTCTATATTAATCCCCAAAACGGAAAAGTAGTAAAAACCTTGTCTTCACCCGGGTATTGGCCTATGGGATTAGCTTGGGACGGCAAAAGTGTGTGGAATGTGGATATTAAGGGTGGTATTCCTTTGGCAGAACATTATGATGCGAAAATCTATCAAATTAATCCGGAGAATAATAATATTTTGAGAACAATTTATTCTCCTTCGTCTTCGGCTCGCGGTTTAACATTCGACGGTAAGTATTTATGGACGGTGGATAATCGTTCAGATATGATTTATCAATTAGACCCGAGTGACGGCACTACAATTAAATCTTTTAAATCGCCATCATCGGACCCGCAAGGAATAACTTACGACGGTAAATATTTATGGGTTTCCGATAGAGGAAGCGATAAAATTTATATGGTTGATCCCGATAATGGCACGGTGATTATAATTGCCGATGCACCCGGAAAATTCACAAGAGGACTGGCTTATGACGGAAAGTATTTATGGGCGGCGGATTTTCAAAACAAGAAAATATATAAACTCAAAATTTATGACGATGAAATAATGCATAAATCCAAGGTAAAGAAATTTACTTTAACTTATACTCACCAAACGACAAACTATGGTCCGGGTGAAATCAAAACCTTAGATGTTTACTTGGCGATTCCTATAAACAGAGTAAATCAAACTATTGAAAATCAAATAAAATATTCGCAAAAATATACTGATATTATTACTGATAAGTGGGGACAAAAAACAGCTCATTATCATTATGAAAATATCAAATCCGGCGAAATAAAAGAAGTGGAAATGAAAGTAGATGTTAATCTTTATGACATTAGATATTTTATCTATCCGGACAAAGTTGGCAGTTTAACTCAAATACCTGCTGAAATTAAAAATAAATATTTAGTCAATGACATCAAATATCAATACGATAATCCTATAATAAAAAAAGCGGTAAAAGAAGCTGTTGCTAATGAAACAAATCCATATTGGATTGCAAGAAAAATATTTAGTTTTTTAATTTCCAAAATGTATTATCAAATGTCAGGTGGTTGGAATACAGCACCGACTGTATTGGCAAGAGGAAATGGCTCATGTTCTGAGTATTCTTTTGTTTATATTTCAATGTGTCGTGCTGCGGGTATTCCTGCAAGATATGTAGGTTCTATTGCTACAAGAGGAGACGAAGCAAGTATGGACGATGTTTTTCATCGCTGGGTTGAAATATATTTGCCGAATTACGGCTGGATTCCAATAGACCCGAGTGGTGGCGACCAAAAAACTCCTGCCGCTCAAGCCAATTTTATAGGTCATCTCAGAAATCATTATTTGATTACTACTCAAAGTGGTGGTGGTTCCAAAACAATGGCTTGGACTTATAATTCAAATGAAAAATGGACTTGCGAACCAAAAACTAATGTTGTTACCGAAAATTTCGGTGATTGGAATTTGAGATAAATTAAATATAAAGGAATGTTTGCTCTACTACTGTATTTCGGACATTCCTTTATGAATATATGTTACAACACATTAAATAAGAAAACATCACCACATTAATTTACATGCAATATTCTGAAACTATCCTGGGGATTGTTTTTGAATTCTTGTTTTATTGTTTTTGGAATAGTAAATTTAAATATTGAACCTTTACCTACTTTGCTTTCAACCCAAATTTTCCCACCGTTAATTTCAATAAATTCTTTGCATAATATCAAACCAAGTCCTGTCCCGCTTTCTTTTGAAGTTCCAACGGTAGTATAATGAATGTCAATTCTAAATAATTTGGAAATATCTTCTTCGCTAATACCGACACCAGTATCGGCAATATTTATTTCCCAAAAGAGTTTGCCTCTATCATAAACAGAAATATGTATAAAACCGTTTTCTTTTGTAAATTTCACCGCATTGGATATTAAGTTTCTAATCACGGTATTAATCATATTGCTATCAATATAAGCCAGTGTATTCAACGGAATTTCCGAATTAATAACAATTTTTTTCTTTTCGGCGTTCATTTTAATCAATTTAATATTTTCATTAACAATATTACAAATGTCAACACTTGAAGGTTTAAATGCTATTTTCCCATTCTGCGTTCTTGCCCATAACAATAAATTTTCCAGAAGTGATTCCAAATGTTTACCGGCTTTGTTTATACTACTAATTAGAGAAACTAAAGACTCTCCGTCCATATATTTATATTTGTTTATAAGAAAATCCGATGATAAAGTAATAGCTTGTAACGGATTTTTCAAATCGTGTGCAATAATTGAGAAAAATTTATCTTTTGTTGCATTTGCCTCTCGCAAGTTTTCTTCTTTGGTTTGCAACTTAGAAAACATATATTCAAGTTCTTTGTGCTGTTGTTGAATTTGAGAATTTTTACTTTTTAATAGTTTGTTTGCTTTCTGTTTGCTTCTATATCGACTAATAGTAACAAATAGAATAATTAATATTAAAGCAGACATTATTAAAAAATAATTTCTTTGAATTTCATTTGTATGTCTGAGTGCTTTATTTTCCTGTTCTTTTTTTGCAGTTTCAAATTTTACTTCCATTTCGGAAATTATTTTATTTGTTGTTTTATTCAGAATACTATCTTTTAAACTCGTATATAATTTATGATTATTAAGAGCATTATAATAATCACCCGAAGTGGAATAAACCTCGTAAAGCAAATATCTAACATTTTTCATTTGCGAGATATTATTATTTTTTTTAGCAATTTTTAGAGCTTTTTTTAAAGTTGCTATTGCATCACTATAATTACCCAATTTCAAATTTATTTCGGCAATACTTGTTAACGGATAAAATATTTGGCTAACATCATTTAACCTTTCTTTAATATCAATAGATTGTTTACAATATTTCAGAGCTTTATCATACTCACCTAAATTCTTATAAACCAAGCCCAAATTATTTAATAAAATCGCTTTACCATATAATATTTTCGGATTATTGTTTGCATTTGAATTATCATTATTAATTTCTAATGATTTGTTATAATAATCAAGAGCTTTTTTATAATCTTTTGATTTATAATAAACGTTGCCAATGTTTGATAGATATTTGGCTATATATTCTTTATTATTATTTGATTCTGCAATTTTTAATGCTCTTTTGTAATATTCAATAGCTTTCTTATTTTTATTCATCAGGAAATAAATTTTTCCTATGTTTGTCAATGTTTTGTCAATATTACTTTTATCATTTAATTCCTCTCTGATTTTTAGTTCTTTAAGATAGTTTTCAAGGCTTTGTCAAATCATATTTGTTCAACTTTAAATTAAGAAAACCAAGATAATTATATATATAAGCTATTTGCTTTTTATCACCTAATTTGGTTTCAATATCCAAAAGTAATTTAAAATTCTCTTTTGCTTTTTTATAATCCTTAATTCTTAAATATAGAGATGCAATATTAATAAGCGTTTTAGCTCGTTGTTTATCATCACCGTTTTGCTTTTTAATATTCAATGATAAATTATAATATGTAAGTGCCGAATCAAACTCTTTAATTTTATAAAATACTATACCAATATTATTATATAAATCCGCCATTGCTTCCTTGTTATTCGGTTGGGTTAATAAACAAGCGTCTTTATAATATGACAAAGCCAAATCGTAGTTTTTTTTGTATTCAAATCCCTTTCCTATACTTGTATAAGCAATAGCTCTTAATTTGTTATCATTAATCCTCTCTGCAATAATCAAAGTCTTTCTACCTAATTCTATACTCATATCAGGATTAATATTAAGATTGATATTAGCTAATTCGGAAAAAACCAAAACACTATCTTTTGAAGAACATGATTTTAAAACTAATTTTAAACTATCTTCTTTCCTATTGGAGAATGTTTGAATATTATTTATAAATAATAGAATAATTATTAAAGGTATAAATCTTTTTATAATGCTATTTATTACTCTTTTCATATTTGCAACTTTTAACAATATTAAACAAACTTTTAACCACAATGGTTAAAGAAATACAAGCAATTATAACATTGCAAATTCCATACCATATTTGACTTTATTTTTTTTATCATTTTTTCTAAAAACCAACTTGTTTATAAGATATTGAATTTTAATGAAATAAAGGATTAATAATATCTCATAATGAAGAAAATATAATGAAAATATTGTGTAATTTAATTCCCTTTTTCTAGATGGCATAATAGTTGGAAAATATACCAGTGAAAAAGAAAGTGATATATAATTACTTTAAGTTTTTTTGATATAGTTTTTTTAACATTTTTTGGAGGTATTATGGATATTTTAATTGCAATTCTTTGGTATTTACAACTTCTTGTTCCGGGGCAGACTTATACAACAGCGGAAATTAATGCTATTTACCAAAATAATCAAACGACAGTCGAAGCTATTCAAAACGACGATGCAAAAACTAA
>JAADFW010000184.1 GCA_013152655.1 Chlorobiota bacterium | reverse complement strand
TCATTTCAAGGCCACCATTACCTTATTAATATTCTCCGTTTTTTAATATCGAACACCGATTAACGATTTTTGAATCCTGAAGTTTTAATTTAGCTCTTAAATCGTGATTCGTTAATCCCTGCCCGTCCGGTCAGGCGGGGATATTCATCATTCTATTTACTTCAACAAACAGAAAGGCATAGCCATCAATACATTACCACGCCAAAAGAACGTGGTTTTTCAAGTTAAAATAAAAGATGGATAGTTTTTTTGGAGAAACTTAATTATTTTGCATTTATACTCTGCTTTAGAATAGCTTGCATATTTGGTGTATATTCAAGAAAGTTGGGCAACATTCCCCGTAACAGAAAAAACCGATTAACTTCTGGTGCCCATAACTTTAATTGTACTTTTGATAATGAAGTCCGGCTGAATATCAGGAGGGGTTTTATTCCGGATCTTCCAGCAAAAACCGGAAGATAGCAATGAGTGTGTGAGGCGTTGGTGCGGCATACAAAGAAAGAGCCAACGTACAAATAGCACATCTGGTTTTTTCCGGAAACTTTCTTACCTTTACAGGCTGAACACCAAACCAAAATGAACCGGAATAACAAACCACACCTGCCTCTTTTTCCCCCCTGATAAATAAAAAAAACTGGAGAACGAAAAATAAGTTGATAAACGAATCAAATCATGCTGTTATCCCTACCTTTTTCCACAGAAAATGACAGGTTTGTTGGGGATATAAGTTAGTTGGCATTAATTTAAAAATAGACGGACATCAGTATTTAATGAGAAAAATATTTAAAATGATTGGAATTTCTATTATAGCGATAATTGGTTTAATAATAATTATTGTAACACTTTTCTTAAATCTGAGCCCTCAATTTGGAAAAAGTCCTACCACAGAACAAAAAATAGAATATGCTAAATTAGAAAATTTTCAAAATGGAAAATTTAAAAATCAGCATAAAAGCCCTATGAATATTAATTATTGGAAAATATTTAAGGAACTGACAAAAAAAGCACCAAATCGAAATCCTAATAAAAATATTTCAGTTGAAAAAATTGACATCACAGCAATTGAAAATCAAAGCATAAATACAACTCAATTAATTTGGTTTGGTCATTCCACTTTCTTGTTAGAAATAGATGGTAAAAAAATCCTAATTGACCCAATGTTTGGAGATACACCTTCTCCTATCTCATTACTTGGTGCAAAACGCTACTCAAAAGATTTACCTATTGAAATTGAAAAATTACCTTTTATTGATGCTGTTATTTTATCACACGACCATTATGACCATTTAGATTATGGCTCAATTAAAAAATTAAAGGGAAAAGTTGGTCAATATTTTACTCCATTAGGTGTCGGTAATCACTTAGTAGAATGGGGTATAGAAAAAGAAAAAATTAACGTATTGAATTGGTGGGAAAGTATAGAGGTTGACAGTATTAATTTGATTTGCACTCCTGCACGACATTTTTCTGGAAGAGGCTTGTTTGATAGAGCGACTACTCTTTGGTGTTCATGGGTAATAAAAGGAATCAAGGACAATATTTATTTTAGTGGAGATAGCGGATATGATACTCATTTTAAGGAAATCGGTGATAAATACGGACCTTTTGATATTTCACTGATGGAATGTGGGCAATATAACGAAGACTGGAAATTGCTACATATGATGCCAGAAGAAGCCGTTCAAGCATCAATTGACTTAAAGAGTAGACTAATTTTACCAATACATTGGGGAGCTTTTACATTAGCATTTCACAATTGGACAGACCCAATAGAACGAATTTTAAATAAAGCCAGTGAATTAAATATGCCTGTAACAACACCAAAAATTGGAGAACCTGTGACAATAGGAAATACAACATTTCCAACTGAAAAATGGTGGACATATTATCTGGAAAATAATAAAAACTAATGCCAACAAAGTATAAAAATAATAGCCGAGAAAGTAGTAAATATGAGCATTGTAGCCCGCATAAAATTTAGTGGTAAAGTGAACGTTTCTACTTCCGCAACCGGCTACTATGCTTATACAAACCGTTGAAAACCAACAACTAATTTTAACGTTAGTTGGAATACAAAAAAAAACCGGAGAACGAAGAACAAGTTGGTAAACGTGATGAAATCATGCTGCTATCCCTACCTTTTTCCACAGAAAGAGACAGGCTTGTTGGGGATATAAGTTAGTTGTGCTTCATTAGGAAAAATGACAAAAATCAAATTAACATATAAAGATTGGAAGTTTGAAGTCCATAAATAATTAACTGTAGAAACCCTTGAGTAATTGACAAAAAAAATAGAAAACGAATGAAAACAGATGAAATTGCTTCTATAGAAATTGATCATCAAGGTAGATTGAATATCAAACCAAAATCTGAGAAGTTTAATTTGATTTACCGAACAGCAACAGAAGTTCATTGGAATTCGGACAATCAAACGCTTTATTCTCCTAAACCTAGAGATTGGACATATTTGGAATGGTTTAAACACATTGTGAAAGTGGTTAAAGAAGAATGTTTTTGTGAATTAAATATAGCAGAAGAAACCAAATGGATTAATATTCCGAGCGAACTGAAAAAAAGAATGAAAAATTAGTTGAATAAAAATAACGAAAGCACAATAATGGCTATATTCTATTGTTACTCGGAGTCTTAGCAAAGCAAAACTAATTTACAAAAATAATTAATAGTAGGAAAATTTGGCTACTTCAGTCCACAACAGAAGCATAGCCGTAACGTCATACTATCTAAAAACCCAATAATCTTTCTTAAAATTACTGATAAGAACCACACTTATTAACCATGCTATCTCATTGATTATGTGCATATTTATAACATGAACTAGATCAAGGGACAAGGCAGAGGACATTATCGGAATAAATGAATTGCAAAGCTATCTAAAAGAGGCTTTGGCAATAATTTTAGCCTGTATATTGCTTCTCAAACGCAAAGCAGGCCATTTTAAGCCTACCAATTTTTTTAAAATCTTTCATCCCACTTTTTTAATCTTCCTGCGAAAAGGCTTACCTTTAGCGGAAATTTAGCAATTAGGGGGATGACAAACAAAATGTAGAAAGGTTTTTAGACGGACTGCCGTTAGACATTATATCAAGAAACTGAAATAAAATGATAACATGGATAGAATTATAAAATCAATTTCGGAAATTTTAGAAAATAATCATAAAGATATTTCTGACTTACTCGTGTTTTCGAGACATAATATTGATGAAAGCAGCACATTTGGAAGTCGAGTTCATTCAACATTATCAACATTTGAAATTATTTCACCACCTGTTCAGACTTCAAAATTAAATGATTTAGGTGAAGAAAAGAAAAGAGTAATACACGATGCAGTCTTGTTACTATTTCCAATGCAAGCCAATGCACCCGAAATAACAGAAATAATATATAAGGCAGACCCACAATTGTCACGCGAAACTGAATTTATACAATATATTGACGATTTAGAATTGATTAACGACATTTCATTAGCAATAAACCTACTTGAACGAAAACCGCCAAAATTTTGGATAGATTATAA
>JAADFW010000183.1 GCA_013152655.1 Chlorobiota bacterium | reverse complement strand
CTTTTGCAGCAATATCACTTATAGTAGTTCCTTTAAAACCTTTTTCGGCAAATAATTCCAGAGCAGTGTATAGTATTACCTTTTCTGTTTTATCTCTTATTTCTTGAAGTTGTTCTTTTGTTCTTGGCATTTTTAATTGAATAAATGTTCAATTATAATAATATTTTTTTGTTTTGTTATTGTCAAGATAGAAATTTATTTTCTATTGACAATAATATATATTTTAATTATGCTTTGGCTGAACGTTTAGTCATTATAAAAACAGGGAGCAATTATTTTGAAAAGGATATTTTTTCCACTTTTGTTTGTTTTTATGCCGTTTTTATTATTCGGGCAAAATGCATCACAAATTGTACGAAAAGCAAATGATCTTGTGATGGGAAAAACATCAACAAGTTTAAGTAAAATGACAATTATTCGTCCGGGTTGGTCGCGTGAGGTTACAATAAAAATGTGGTCGAAAGGCAACGATTATTATATGATTTTGATTACTGCACCGGCACGGGAAAAAGGACAAGTATTTCTTAAACGAAAAAATGAATTGTGGAACTGGATGCCGTCGATAGGGAGAATGATTAAAATTCCGCCTTCGATGATGATGCAATCCTGGATGGGCTCTGATTTTACAAACGATGATCTGCTTAAAGAGTCATCTATTGTTAATGATTACGTACACAAAATTATAGGTTCGGAAAAAGTGGATGGTTATGATAGTTATAAAATTAAACTAACACCAAAACCGAACGCAGCGGTAGTGTGGGGTAAAATTCTTATGTGGGTGTCAAAAAAAGGATATTATGAATTGAAAATAGAATTCTATGATGAGACAGGTACTTTAAT
Organism: Chlorobiota bacterium; assembly: GCA_013152655.1. Taxonomy (GTDB): domain Bacteria; phylum Bacteroidota; class Bacteroidia; order Bacteroidales; family B39-G9; genus JAADFW01. The sequence goes on along the minus strand of JAADFW010000183.1, from coordinate 2,707 downwards.
AAATAAACAATTAGGCAGCGAAATAAAAAAGATGGGTGACAGAACTTTACCTACAAAATTAACTATGATCCCTATGGATAAAAAAGGAAACAAAACAATTCTTAAAATGATAGATGTTGTATTTAACAAACCGATATCCAATGGTTTTTTTTCTAAACGGAATATGAAGAGACTACGCTAAAAGATGAATACTATTTTAAAAATGGCATGGAGAAATATTTGGCGTAATAAAAGGCGTACAATTTTGATGATGGTTTCAATTTTAATTGCCATTGTCCTTTCGCTATTTACACGTTCAATGCAAAAGGGTACTTATGCAAATATGATTGATAATGTCGTAAAACTTTCAACCGGATATATACAGATACATAAAAAAGGTTATTGGGATAATAAATCGATAAACGAAACCTTTGTAGAAACTATTAGACTCCGCAATCTTTTATCGAGTGATAAAAATTTAACATTAACTCTCCCGCGCCTTGAATCTTTTGCTCTTGCTTCTTCAGGCAAACATACTAAAGGAGCGGTGATAATCGGCACAGATCCCAAATTAGAAGATAGTTTAAACCATTATTCTAAAAAAATAATTAAAGGAAAATATTTCAAAAGCGGCGACAAAGCGGTTCTTGTTTCAGATAAATTGGCTGAGTTTTTGCAGCTTAGTGTGGGCGATACGTTAGTCCTAATTGGCCAAGGTTATCACGGTATAACGGCAGCCGGTAAATACCCGATTAAAGGAATATTCCATTTTCCAATACCGCAATTAGATAATCAACTAATAATAATGCCGTTAAAGGAAAGTCAATATTTTTATGCCGCACCAAACCGTATTACTTCTATTTCATTGATGTTAAATAATCCCGGGAATATGGACAAAACAACAACAATGCTTCGGAAAAAATTAGATGCAAATTATGAAGTAATGCCTTGGCAGGAAATGAACCGTGAAATGCTGCAAGCTATCGAAAGCGATAACGTTAGCGGTATAATTATGCTTGCTATTCTTTATATGGTAATCGGATTCGGTGTTTTTGGAACCGTTATGATGATGACGATGGAAAGGAGGAAAGAATTCGCTGTTATGATTGCCGTGGGAATGGAGAAAATAAAACTTTTGGCAATGGTTGTTTGGGAAACAATTTTTATCGGCGTTTTAGCAATATTAGCCGGACTGTTAATTGCTTATCCTTTGCTCCTTTATTTATTTTACCATCCGATACCTTTAACCGGGGGTCTTGCATCTTATATGATAGCATTTGGGGCTGAACCGGTGCTTCCTTTTTCTCTTAATCCTGATATTTTTATTACTCAAACAATTTCAGTGATTATTATTTCCATTATTGCGGTAATCTATCCGCTTTCGATTCTTTTAAGATTTAATGTTTTAAAAGCTATGAGGAGTTAAATGTAAATTTTATGTTATTTTCAATTGCATGGAAAAATGTTTGGCGGAATAAATTAAGAAGTCTGATTGTAATTCTTTCTATCTCACTCGGCTTATTGGGAGGTCTGTTCTATTTGGCTTTTGCTAACGGAATGGTTCAACATCAAATTAATGCTACCATTAAAACGCAAATTTCTAATATACAATTTCATAATCCAAAATATATGTTGAATAACGAAGTTAAATATACCATAGATTCACCGGCTTCAATTATAAAAAAAATCGAGAAAATAAAAGGCATAAAGGCAATAACTTCGAGAATCAAAAGTACGGCTTTGGCAAGTTCCGCTATTACAGGTGCCGGAATAACTATTAATGGAATTAATCCTGTAAAGGAAAAAAATGTTACCGACCTTTATAAAAAAATAATTAAGGGAACTTATTTAATACCTAATAAAAAATATCAAATTTTTATAGGACAAAAATTAGCCGATAAATTAAAGGTAAAAGTAAAATCGAAAATTGTAATTACCGTATTAGATATATCCGGTAATATTATATCCGGAGCTTTCAGGATCGTTGGAATTTTCAAGACGGAAAGTACGAACTTTGATTTGTACAACGTTTTTGTTTTAAATAACGACTTGAGAAGATTAATCGATTTTCCTACAAAACAAACAACAGAGATTGCTGTTTTGTTAAACAAGAACAATCAGACCGATTATGTTGCAAATAAAATTAAAAAGATTTTTAGCAAAGCAATAAGCGAAAAAAAATTAGACGTAGAAACTTGGATGGAAATTCAGCCTGCATTAAAACTAATTAACGAAATGTTTATTCAATATTCGATGATATTCCTAATAATAATTCTTGTAGCGTTGAGTTTCGGTATCATTAATACAATGCTGATGGCAATAATGGAAAGAGTTAGAGAACTTGGAATGCTGATGGCAATTGGCATGAGTAAAGCGAGAATATTTTTGATGATAATGCTTGAAACTATTTTCTTATCAATTACAGGGGGAGCGGCAGGACTTTTTATTAGCTGGATTGCAATAACCATTACTCATAAAACCGGCATTGATCTATCGGTTGTTTCGGAAGGCTTGAACGCACTTGGTTATAGCTCGTTTGTTTATCCAATACTTGGAATCACTTATTATATTTTGATAGGCTCATTAGTAATTGTAACTGCAATAACGGCTTCAATTTTACCTGCAAGAAAAGCTCTTAAATTAAATCCTGCTGAGGCTGTCCGGCAAAATGTATAATTGTGACACTAAATTTTTTTGGAGATGAAACTGAACTTACACCTTTTAGATA